>NZ_JBBOYF010000001.1:0-85000 GCF_038007985.1 Streptococcus sp. FSL R7-0212 | reverse complement strand
AGTCATTTACTATTTTAAATACGAGGCTATTACTCTCTTTGGCTTACCTTCCCAGGTAATTCTTCTATAGTATTTGATCCCACGTCGCAGTCCTACAACCCCGAGGAGTAAACTCCTCGGTTTGCCCTTCTGCCGTTTCGCTCGCCGCTACTAAGGCAATCGCGTTTGCTTTCTCTTCCTGCAGCTACTTAGATGTTTCAGTTCACTGCGTCTTCCTTCTCATGACCTTAACAGTCATGGATGACATGCATTACATGCCGGGTTCCCCCATTCGGACATCTCTGGATCAAAGCTTACTTACAGCTCCCCAAAGCATTTCGTCGTTAGTCACGTCCTTCATCGGCTTCTAGTGCCAAGGCATCCACCGTGCGCCCTTATTAACTTAACCTTATTTCCAGTCTTTCGACCTTCTTTTAATTTTTTTTAATATGTTCGCGTTTATCTTTTTTTCGGTTTATTTCTTGTTACTTTTTTCTACAATTAATTTCTTAATTGTGGAATTTGATATAGATATTCAATTTTCAATGGACTATGTTAGGATTTTTATCCTACTTATCTAGTTGAACACGAGATTAATTTCTTAAGAAATTTCGGCAAGCCGAACATCTCTTTGTATCCTAGATAATGGAGCCTAGCGGGATCGAACCGCTGACCTCCTGCGTGCAAAGCAGGCGCTCTCCCAGCTGAGCTAAGGCCCCGACTAATAAACTGGTTGTTACATTATTAGTGGTGTTTCTATCTCATTACTTTAATAAGACCTCTCAAAACTAAATAAGACTTTTCCTAACGTGCTTCCATTTCCTTAGAAAGGAGGTGATCCAGCCGCACCTTCCGATACGGCTACCTTGTTACGACTTCACCCCAATCATCTATCCCACCTTAGGCGGCTGGCTCCTATTAGGTTACCTCACCGACTTCGGGTGTTACAAACTCTCGTGGTGTGACGGGCGGTGTGTACAAGGCCCGGGAACGTATTCACCGCGGCGTGCTGATCCGCGATTACTAGCGATTCCGACTTCATGTAGGCGAGTTGCAGCCTACAATCCGAACTGAGATTGGCTTTAAGAGATTAGCTTGCCGTCACCGGCTTGCGACTCGTTGTACCAACCATTGTAGCACGTGTGTAGCCCAGGTCATAAGGGGCATGATGATTTGACGTCATCCCCACCTTCCTCCGGTTTATTACCGGCAGTCTCGCTAGAGTGCCCAACTTAATGATGGCAACTAACAATAGGGGTTGCGCTCGTTGCGGGACTTAACCCAACATCTCACGACACGAGCTGACGACAACCATGCACCACCTGTCACCTCTGTCCCGAAGGAAAGTCCTATCTCTAGGACGGTCAGAGGGATGTCAAGACCTGGTAAGGTTCTTCGCGTTGCTTCGAATTAAACCACATGCTCCACCGCTTGTGCGGGCCCCCGTCAATTCCTTTGAGTTTCAACCTTGCGGTCGTACTCCCCAGGCGGAGTGCTTAATGCGTTAGCTGCGGCACTAAGCCCCGGAAAGGGCCTAACACCTAGCACTCATCGTTTACGGCGTGGACTACCAGGGTATCTAATCCTGTTTGCTCCCCACGCTTTCGAGCCTCAGCGTCAGTTACAGACCAGAGAGCCGCTTTCGCCACCGGTGTTCCTCCATATATCTACGCATTTCACCGCTACACATGGAATTCCACTCTCCCCTTCTGCACTCAAGTTATCCAGTTTCCAAAGCGAACCATGGTTGAGCCACGGCCTTTAACTTCAGACTTAAATAACCGCCTGCGCTCGCTTTACGCCCAATAAATCCGGACAACGCTCGAGACCTACGTATTACCGCGGCTGCTGGCACGTAGTTAGCCGTCCCTTTCTGGTTAGTTACCGTCACGTAATGGATTTTCCACTCCCATTACCGTTCTTCTCTAACAACAGAGCTTTACGATCCGAAAACCTTCTTCACTCACGCGGCGTTGCTCGGTCAGGGTTGCCCCCATTGCCGAAGATTCCCTACTGCTGCCTCCCGTAGGAGTCTGGGCCGTGTCTCAGTCCCAGTGTGGCCGATCACCCTCTCAGGTCGGCTATGTATCGTGGCCTTGGTGAGCCGTTACCTCACCAACTAGCTAATACAACGCAGGTCCATCTCATAGTGAAGCAATTGCTCCTTTTAAATTTAGTACATGAGTACTTAATTGTCATGCGGTATTAGCTATCGTTTCCAATAGTTATCCCCCGCTATGAGGTAGGTTACCTACGCGTTACTCACCCGTTCGCAACTCATCTGACTAGTGCAAGCACCAGTCTTCAGCGTTCTACTTGCATGTATTAGGCACGCCGCCAGCGTTCGTCCTGAGCCAGGATCAAACTCTCATTTATATGTTAATTTGATGTTTAACTCATTCTTATCTGTCGCTGACAGATTTATTGTTTTTTTGTTACTTAATTGACAGGTAATATGCATAAACATATCACCCTGCACGTTTGGTTTTTGTCTTATTCAGTTCTCAAAGGTCTTCTTATCTCTTACGAGACAACTATTATATTCTATCAGGTCACAACGCCTTTGTCAATAACTTTTTTAAACTTTTTCGTTTTTTGTTTTCGACTACTAGCTCGCTTTCTGACAACTTTATTAGTATATATGCTTTTGAAGGGATTGTCAATAGCATTTGCGTTATTTTATTAATTATATTTGTATAAATACATATCGGCAATCTGTGCTTTTAATAAAGACCTCCTATAATCAATTTTTAGCCATTTTAAGCCCCTTTTGTCTTCATAGGTGCATCTATCGCTGATTCCATCTATTCCCCTTTATATCGAGCAAATAGGATAGATTAGACGACAAAACGCCTGCTTACGAAGTGCATCTAAGTTTAGAAACATTTCGTAAACAAGCGTTACCACTAACAATATGATGAGTGTTCCCGCTAGGAATTTATCCTAGCGGTAGACCAGAGCTAGACTAAGAAAGGAATTGAGACCTCTCCATCATCATAACACTCAACAAAATTGATAAAAATTATACTAATTCAATAATTGCCATTGGAGCAGCATCTCCACGGCGTGGTTCTGTTTTAAGAATACGTGTGTATCCACCGTTACGTTCAGCATAACGAGGTGCGATTTCAGAGAATAATTTTTGAAGCGCTGAAGTTGATGTGTATTTATCAGTAGCTTCATCATAGTTTTCTGATGCGATTTCATTACGTACGTAAGCTGCTGCTTGACGACGTGCATGAAGATCACCACGTTTACCTAAAGTAATCATTTTTTCAACTGTTTTACGGATTTCTTTTGCACGTGCTTCAGTTGTAACAATTGATTCGTTGATTAAAAGATCTGTCGTTAAATCACGAAGCATTGCTTTACGTTGTGAGCTAGTGCGTCCTAGTTTACGGTAAGCCATTTTGTCCTCCTATATTATTTATCGTTTTTTAGTCCTAAACCTAAATCAGCGAGTTTAACCTTAACTTCTTCAAGGCTCTTACGACCTAAGTTACGGACTTTCATCATTTCAGGCTCAGATTTTTCTGTAAGATCGAATACAGTGTTAATTCCTGCACGTTTCAAACAGTTATATGAGCGTACGGATAAATCAAGTTCCTCGATTGTGCGATCAAGTATCTTTTCATCGTTCACTTTTTCTGTTTCTTTCATAACGTCAGTTGTCTTAGCAACTTCTGTAAGGTCTGTAAACAGATTAAGGTGTTCGATTAAAACTCGAGCAGATAGACCTAATGCATCTTCAGGAATGATAGTTCCATTTGTCATGATTTCAATTGTTAATTTATCAAAGCCATCATTACTACCGACACGGGCAGGCTCAACTTGATAGTTAACTTTTTTTACTGGCGTGTAGATTGAATCAACAGCCAATGTTCCAACAGGTGCATCATCTTGTTTGTTACCTTCTGCAGGAATGTAACCACGTTTTTTAGCAACAGTCATTGTTGCTTTCAAAGAGTGACCTTCTGCGATTGTAAATAGATAATGATCTGGGTTAACAAGTTCGATGTCGCTGTCAGTGAGGATATCTCCAGCAGTTACTTCAGCTGGTCCTTCTACGTCAAGTTCGATCATCTTTTCGTCTTCTACATATGATTTTACTGCAAGTCCTTTAACATTAAGGATGATTTGCATTACATCTTCACGTACACCTGGGATTGTATCAAATTCGTGTAGTACGCCATCAATTTTAATCGATGTTACTGCAGCACCTGGAAGTGATGACAGAAGTACACGACGAAGTGAATTACCTAGAGTTGTACCGTAACCACGTTCTAGTGGTTCGATTACAAAACGTCCGTAATCTTTATTTTCATCAATTTTTGTTATTATTGGTTTTTCAAACTCAATCATTTTTTCACCCCTCGAAACGAAACTTGTGTACTATTAGTTATTATGATTATACACGACGACGTTTTGGAGGACGAGCACCGTTATGTGGTACAGGAGTCACGTCACGAATTGCAGTTACTTCTAGACCTGCCGCAGCAAGTGCACGAATAGCTGATTCACGACCTGAACCAGGGCCTTTTACAGTAACTTCAACAGTTTTTAGTCCGTGTTCTTGTGCAGATTTCGCAGCAGCTTCAGCAGCCATTTGGGCAGCAAAAGGTGTTGATTTACGAGAACCTTTGAAACCAAGAGCACCAGCTGATGACCATGCAAGAGCATTACCGTGAACATCTGTAATCATAACAATAGTGTTATTAAATGTAGCGTGAATATGTGCAACACCAGATTCGATGTTCTTTTTCACACGACGTTTACGTGTTGGTTTAGCCAATTTCTTTACCTCCTATATTATTTTTTCTTACCTGCAATCGCAGTAGGTTTCCCTTTACGAGTACGAGCGTTGTTTTTAGTGTTTTGTCCACGGACAGGAAGTCCACGACGGTGACGAATTCCACGGTATGAACCGATTTCCATCAAACGTTTGATGTTTAAGTTAACTTCACGACGAAGGTCACCTTCAACTTTGATTGAATCGATTTCACGACGGATTGCGTCTTCTTGATCTGATGTTAAGTCTTTAACACGGATATCTTCAGAGATACCAGCTGCTGCTAAAATCTTTTGAGATGTTGCAAGACCAATACCAAATACATAAGTAAGTGAAATTACTACGCGTTTATCGTTTGGAATATCAACTCCAGCTATACGAGCCATTTTTTCTCCTTTCTATATTATCCTTGACGTTGTTTGTGTTTTGGATTTGTTGGACAAATCACCATAACACGACCGTTACGACGAATTACTTTACAATATTCGCAAATTGGTTTAACCGATGGTCTTACCTTCATGTTTTAATCCCTCCAATTATTTCGATTATTTAAAGCGGTATGTGATGCGTCCACGTGTTAAGTCATAAGGACTCATTTCCACTGTAACACGATCTCCTACTAAAATACGAATGTAATTTTTACGGATTTTTCCTGATACAGTTGCTAGAATTTGATGCCCATTTTCTAATTCAACAGTAAACATTGCGTTTGGCATAGTTTCTACTACTTTGCCTTCAATTTCAATCACGTCTTCTTTTGCCACGCAAAAGTACCCCCTAAATTTCGATTTGATGTCCTCTGAGCACAGAGGTAACAATTATAAGTCAGACTAGCCTATTATATCACGTGACTTTCACTTTCGCAAGTTATTTATGATATTTTATTTTAGGTTTTTAATGACTTTCTCGATGTCTACAAAAACATCAGAAATATCTTTATTTCCATCAATATCATTAACAATACCTGCTTCACGATAATGATCTAAAATTGGTTGCCCTTGAGCAATATTAACATCTAAACGACGTTTAACTGTTTCCGGTTTGTCATCTTCACGTTGATAAAAGTCATCTTCATTGTAATCACCTGTTGGTGGGTTGAAGACTTTGTGGAAAGTTTCGCCTGTTTTTTTGTTAATAATACGACCACTCAAACGTTCGATTAGTGATTCTGGGTTAACATCAATATTGATGACACCATCTAAGTTTAAGCCTAATTCTTTTAAAGTTGCATCTAATGCATGTGCTTGGTCAATTGTACGTGGATAACCGTCCAAAAGAAATCCCTTTTCTTCAATGTCAGATTGAGCAAGGCGTTCTTTTACAATACCATTTGTTACATCATCTGGTACTAAATCACCTTTATCTATATATGACTTTGCAAGGACACCCATTTCAGTTTTGTTAGCCATAGCTGCACGGAACATATCACCAGTTGAAATATGGATAACTCCAAACTCTTCAACGATCTTTGCTGCTTGTGTTCCTTTACCAGCACCTGGTAAACCCATAATTAAAAGATTCATGTCAGTCTCCTCTTGACTAAATTTTTGGAAAAATGATAATTCATTTTTACTTTTGTTTTCAACTGATAACAAGAAATATCTCTTTAGTCTTGTTATCACCTAAAAACAAAATAGTAGGTTGACAAGGTCAACCTATATTCTATTCTGCTGTATTCATAAATCCGACATATTTTCTTTTCAGAAGATAGCCTTCAAGTTGTTTCATTCCTTCTATACCCGTCGAGATCAAAATCAGTAAACTTGTCCCACCT
Source organism: Streptococcus sp. FSL R7-0212 (assembly GCF_038007985.1). Taxonomy (NCBI): domain Bacteria; kingdom Bacillati; phylum Bacillota; class Bacilli; order Lactobacillales; family Streptococcaceae; genus Streptococcus; species Streptococcus sp. FSL R7-0212. The sequence goes on along the minus strand of NZ_JBBOYF010000001.1, from coordinate 78,458 downwards.
AGTGCAATACTAGATGAAAGATTAAGTCCTTGTTGCGCAGCGATTGGCACAAGAGAGATAAAAGCAAGGAAAACTGAACCGATTGTAGCAAGTTTTTTGAGCAATGATGACATATAAAGTTCTGTTTCACGTCCTGGTCTCACACTTGGAATATAAGACGAGTTCTTCTGTAGATTTTCAGCTGTTTTCTCAGGATTTACTTGGACAAAGGTATAGAAGAATGAGAACAAGATAATCAAAAATGCATAAACCATCATACCTGTTGGTGTTTGATAGTTTAAAACTTCTTGTAGTTTAGTTAACCAAGGGATATCTTTACCATTTTGGAAGAACGGTATAATCGTACTTGGAATAGTCGTAATCGAGCTAGCAAAGATAACGGGAATAACGCCTGCTGGATTGACTTTTAAAGGAAGGTAAGAACTTGTAGGTGCACCCTGAACAAGTTTTGTATATTGGATTGGAATTTTATATTCCGCTTGTTGAACATATGTTGTAAAGAAAACAATGGCAAGAACCGCTAAGATAATTAATCCTACAATAATGTAAGACATATTAATCTCGCCAGGACGAACATTAACAAAGTAATCTTCGTGAATTGTTGCAATTGCATTTGGAATAGATGAAATGATACCTGCAAAGATAATCATTGAAACACCGTTACCAAATCCTTTATCTGTAATCTGTTCTCCAAGCCAGGTTACAATAACACTACCAGTTGTCAGCAAAGCACCAATTAGCAAATAAGTTTTGATATTTGGTGTATTAACTAGAGCAACACTAGACAAGGTATTGAACCCTGCTGTGATACCAATCGATTGCACGAATGCAAGAAAAAGTGATATATAGCGAGTCGCTTGATTTAACTTGCGACGGCCAACCTCACCTTGTTTTCCCCACTCGACAAATTTTGGTAGGATATCCATTTGTAATAATTGAACAACGATAGATGCAGTAATGTACGGACTCACACCCATAGAGAAAACTGAAAAGTTTCTCATTGCATTACCACTGACAAGGTTCAACATATTTAGAAAAGGAAGTTCACTCAACTGCTCTAAACTTTTTGCATTGACTCCTGGAACTGTTATGTGCGTTCCGATTCGGAAGACAAGGATTATAAAGATTGTAAAGAAAACTTTAGTTCTAACAGTCTTTATTTTCAGTGCGTCTTTTAGTATTTTTAAGAACATAATGAGTTACCCCTCATTAGATGACTTCGATTGAACCACCCTTAGCAGTGATTGCTGCTTCAGCAGATTTTGAGAATTTAGCTGCTTTAACAGTCAATTTTTTAGTCAATTCGCCGTTACCAAGAACTTTAACGCCTGATTTTTCAGCACGAACGATTCCAGCTTCTTTAAGCATAACTGGAGTTACTTCAGTACCGTCTTCAAAAACGTTTAATTGATCAAGGTTAACAAGAGCGTACTCTTTAGCGTTGATGTTTGAGAATCCACGTTTTGGCATGCGACGGAACAATGGTGTTTGTCCACCTTCAAAACCTAAACGAACTCCGCCACCACTACGAGAGTTTTGACCTTTTTGTCCGCGACCAGATGTTTTACCGTTACCTGATGATGACCCACGTCCAACACGGTTACGTACTTTACGTGATCCTTCAGTAGCTTTTAATTCATGAAGTTTCATTTTTTCTCCTTATTTGTAAATTGCTAGCGCCTCTATGAGGGGAAAGGACTCCCCATAGAAACTCGCCTATACATAAAATTAACTTTAAGTCACAAGCTAAAAGCTTGCGACTTAAAAAGTATTAGCAGGAGCTGGTAGAACCCAACCTGTCTGCTTATTTATTATTTAACTTCTTCAACAGTTACTAAGTGACTGATAGCATTAACCATTCCAAGAATAGCAGCATTATCTTCTTTAACAACTGAAGAATTTAATTTACCAAGTCCAAGAGCAGCAACTGTTTTACGTTGCTCTGGCTTACGTCCGATTGGAGACTTAGTCAAAGTAATTTTAATTTGAGCCATTGTTATCCCCTTTCTTAAGCTAAGTCAGATACAGAAACACCACGTAAAGCGGCAACGTCTTCTGCACGTTTAAGTTGTTTTAACCCTTCAACAGTTGCACGAACAATGTTGATTGGAGTATTTGAACCAAGAGATTTTGAAGTAATATCAGCAATACCTGCTAATTCGATGACGGCACGAACCGCACCACCAGCGGCAACTCCAGAACCTTCTACAGCTGGTTTCAACAATACTTTTGCTCCACCGAAGTTAGTAAATACTTCGTGGGGAATTGTTGTGCCAACCATTGGTACTTCAATCATGTTTTTCTTAGCTGCTTCAACAGCTTTACGAATAGCTTCTGGTACTTCTTGAGCTTTACCTGTACCGAATCCTACACGTCCATTTCCATCACCAACTACTACAAGAGCAGCAAAACGAAGACGACGTCCACCTTTTACAACTTTTGTAACACGGTTGATAGAAACGACACGCTCTTCAAGTTCAACTGCATTATCTTTAAATGCCATTATTTTGTGTCCTCCCTTTTAGAATTTCAATCCGTTTTCACGAGCTGCATCAGCCAAAGCTTTGATACGTCCGTGATATAGATATCCACCGCGGTCAAACACCACTTCAGAAATACCTTTAGCCACTGCACGTTCAGCAACAAGTTTGCCGACTACAACGGCTTGTTCAGTTTTTGTACCTTTTGAAACGTCTTTATCAAGAGTTGATGCGCTTGCGAGCGTTACACCCGCTACGTCATCAATAACTTGAGCGTAGATGCCTGTATTAGAACGAAAAACGTTCAAACGTGGGCGTTCTGCAGTTCCAGAGAGTTTACCGCGTACGCGACGATGGCGTTTTTGGCGGGTTTTGTTTTTATCTGGTTTTGAAATCACAATATTCACCTCTTAAAATTTAAGTTTTATCTGTTACATTCGGAAAATAATAGACTATGTATCTTAACTTCTCAAGATACATGATGAATCTATTATTTACCAGTTTTACCTTCTTTAAGGCGTACGTATTCACCAACATAACGAATACCTTTACCTTTATAAGGTTCTGGTGAACGTAAGCTACGGATATAAGCAGCTGTTTGACCAACAACTTCTTTATTAATTCCGGCAACTGAAATAGAAGTTGGGTTAGCAAGAGTGAATGTAATCCCTTCTGGTGCTTCAACTTCGTCTTGGTGAGATTTACCTACTGAAAGGACAAGTTTTGTACCTTGAAGTTGAGCACGGTAACCGACACCCTTCATTTCAAGATCTTTTTTGAAACCTTCAAAAACACCAACAACCATGTTATTCAAGTTTGCACGAGTTGTACCATGAATTGTTTTCATTTCTTTTGAATCGTTAGGACGTGAAAGTGTAATTTCAGAACCTTCGATTTTGATTTCAATATTTTTATTGAACTCACGAGTGAGTTCGCCTTTAGGGCCTTTAACAGTAACAACGTTGTTGTCATTGCTAATTTCAACACCTGCAGGCATAGTAATTACTTTATTACCAATACGTGACATGTTTATTTTCTCCTGTTAGATTGTCAAGTCGCTATGCGACTAGTTTTCACGGGGTGATTTGGAATTTAATATGCTCTATTCAATATTTTAGTTGAATTGAACTCGAGGTATGGCCTGTGTGAAAAAGATAATCTTCCTAGAGTATAAATACTCTTCGCCAGATTTCCTATTTTCACTTTGCCCATGACACTCTTAGTATCTTTAAATTACCAAACGTATGCAATCACTTCTCCACCAACATTTTTTTGGCGAGCTTCTTTATCAGTCAAAAGACCTTCTGAAGTTGAAATGATTGCGATTCCTAGTCCGTTAAGAACTTTAGGAACATCTTCACGTTTTGTGTAAACACGAAGACCTGGTTTTGAGATACGTTTTAAGTTAGTAATAACGCGTTCACCGTTTTGACCATATTTAAGGAAAACACGGATGATTCCTTGTTTGTCATCTTCGATAACTTCAACGTTTTTAACAAAACCTTCACGTACAAGGATGTCAGCAATCCCTTTTTTGATGTTTGATGCAGGTACTTCTAACATTTCGTGTTTTACTTGGTTAGCATTACGAATACGTGTTAAAAAGTCTGCAATTGGGTCAGTCATAACCATTTTTTGATTTCTCCTTTTACTAGTAGTTTGAATAATCACTTGCTAGTTATTGCGCCCGAAGGCGGTGTGGTATGAGAATAACTCATACCGGAAATAATGTTTCCCTTTTCTCAATTATAGCAGAGAAAAGTTTCTTCATTGTGTTTTTTTACCAAGAAGCTTTAACAACACCTGGGATTTGACCTTTGTAAGCCAACTCACGGAAGCAAACACGGCAAAGTTTAAATTTGCGGTAAACTGAATGTGGACGTCCACATTTTTCACAGCGTGTATAGGCTTGCGTAGAGTGTTTCGCAGGACGTTTGTTCTTAGCAATCATAGATTTTTTAGCCAATTTATTTACCCCCTATTATTTTGCAAAAGGCATTCCAAGGCCTTTAAGCAATTCACGTGATTCTTCGTCAGTATTTGCAGTAGTGACGATTACAATATCAAGACCACGTACTTTATCAACATCATCGAAATTGATTTCTGGGAAGATAAGTTGTTCTTTCACACCAAGAGTGTAGTTACCACGTCCATCAAAAGATTTTGTTGGAACACCGTGGAAATCACGTACACGAGGAAGTGAAACGCTAACTAATTTGTCTAAGAATTCGTACATACGTTCGCCGCGAAGTGTAACTTTCGCACCGATCGCAACACCTTCACGAAGACGGAAGCCAGCGATTGATTTCTTAGCTTTAGTAATAAGTGGTTTTTGACCTGAGATAAGTTCTAGCTCAGCAGCAGCTTTTTCTAGGTTTTTTGCGTTTGAAACAGCATCACCAACACCCATGTTAAGAACGATTTTCTCAACTTTAGGCACAGCCATAACTGTAGTGTAATTGAATTTCTCTGACAACGCAGGAATTACTTCGTTAGTATATTTTTCTTTTAAACGATTTGCCATTATGCTTCTCCTTTCCTTCGTGATTAATCTAATACTTCGCCAGATTTTTTGCTGTAACGAACTTTTTTGCCGTCAACAACTTTATAACCTACGCGACCTGCGACACCATTTTTATCAAGTACTTGTACATTTGATACATGGATTGGGGCTTCTTTTTCTACGATAGCACCTTGAGGGTTTTCTGTATTAGGTTTTTGGTGTTTTTTAATCATACCAACACCTTCTACAACAACTTTGTTAGCTTTTGGTAAAGCTTTAAGAACTACTGCTTCAGTTCCTTTATCTTTACCTGCAATAACGCGAACTTTGTCGCCTTTTTTTACAAACATTCTAGTATTTCTCCTATTTTTCTTACGCCCACTATGGGCACCCTAGGTAAACCTAGGGGACTTAGTTTGTTTTTACTTTAAATTAAAGTACTTCTGGTGCAAGTGATACGATCTTCATGTATCCAGCTTCACGTAATTCACGTGCAACTGGGCCGAAGATACGAGTTCCGCGAGGAGTTTTATCGTCACGGATAATAACTGCAGCATTGTCGTCAAATTTGATGTATGAACCGTCAGGACGGCGGGCACCAGTTTTAGTACGAACAATAACAGCTTTCACTACATCACCTTTTTTAACTGCTCCACCAGGAGTAGCTTGTTTAACAGAAGCAACGATTACGTCACCGATGTTAGCGAATTTACGTCCTGAACCACCAAGTACTTTGATAGTCAAGATCTCACGGGCACCGCTATTATCAGCAACTTTCAAGCGAGTTTCTTGTTGAATCATTTCAATTTTCTCCTTTTAGTTTGATTAGATAATAACAGCTTTTTCCACAACTTCTACAAGACGGAAACGTTTTGTAGCTGAAAGTGGACGTGTTTCCATGATACGAACCATATCGCCTTCTCTAGCAATATTGTTTTCATCATGAGCTTTGTATTTTTTAGAATAGTTGATACGCTTACCATAGACTGGGTGGTTACGTTTAGTTTCAACTATAACTGTAATTGTTTTGTCCATTTTATCAGACACTACGCGTCCATAAAGTGTTTTACGTTGATTACGTTCCATAATTTGAATTTCTCCTTTCCCAATCTATTATTTCATTTCAGATTGCACAGTTTTGATACGTGCAATTTGTTTTTTAACTTCGTTCAAACGAGCAGTTTGATCAAGTTGACCTGCTGCAGCTTGGAAACGAAGGTCGAAAAGTTCTTTTTTGAGTTCGTTTTCTTTTTTAGCAAGCTCTTCCTGAGACAAGCCACGAAGCTCAGCGACGAACTTTTTGATTTCTTCAAGTTTCATGTCTTCTCCTTATTCTGCTTCGCGTTTAACGAATTTAACTTTAACTGGTAATTTGTGTCCAGCAAGACGGAATGCTTCACGTGCAACTTCTTCAGATACACCAGCGATTTCAAACATTACTTTACCACGTTTAACAGGTGATACCCAACCTTCAGGAGCACCTTTACCAGAACCCATACGAACCCCGATAGCTTTAGCAGTATAAGATTTGTGAGGGAAGATTTTAATCCAAACTTGACCACCACGTTTCATGTAACGAGTCATAGCGATACGAGCAGCTTCGATTTGGCGGTTTGTGATCCATGAGCTAGTTGTAGCTTGAAGACCGTATTCACCGAATGATACTTCTTTTCCACCTTTTGCTTCACCGCGCATTTTCCCACGGAATTCACGACGGTGTTTAACACGTTTAGGTACTAACATATGTTATTTGCCTCCTTTAGTGTTTTTACGAGTTGGAAGAACTTCACCACGATAAATCCAAACTTTAACACCAAGTTTACCATATGTAGTGTCTGCTTCTTCCCAAGCGTAGTCGATATCAGCACGAAGCGTATGTAGAGGGACAGTCCCTTCTGAATAACCTTCTGCACGAGCGATATCAGCACCGTTCAAACGACCTGAAACTTGAGTTTTAATCCCTTTAGCTCCAGCACGCATTGTACGTTGAATAGCTTGTTTTTGTGCACGACGGAAAGCAACACGTTGCTCAAGTTGACGAGCAATGTTTTCACCAACAAGGTGAGCATCAAGATCTGGTGATTTGATTTCAATAATGTTGATGTGTACTTGTTTCCCAGTTAATTTGTTAAGTTGTCCGCGTAAAGCGTCAACGTTTGCTCCACCTTTACCAATAACCATACCTGGTTTAGCAGTATGTAGTGAAACAATAACTTTATTAATAGCACGTTCAATTTCAATAGTTGAAACTGAAGCTTCTGCTAATTCTTTTTGAATGAATTTACGGATTGCAAGATCTTCATGAAGGTAATCCGCGTATTCTTTTTCAGCATACCATTTCGCGTCCCAGTCACGGATGATTCCGACACGCATACCAATTGGATGTACTTTTTGACCCACGATTTTACCTCCTTATTTTTCTGCAACAACTACTGTTACGTGAGTTGTTCTTTTGTTGATTGGTGAAGCTGAACCTTTCGCACGTGGACGGAAACGTTTCATTGTTGGCCCTTCGTTTGCGAATGTTTCAGATACTACCAAGTTAGCTTTTTCCAAACCAAAGTTATTTTCTGCATTTGCAATAGCTGAGTTAAGAGTTTTCTCAATAACACGAGCTGCTTTGTTTGGAGTGAATTTTAAGATTGCGATTGCGTCAGCAACGTTCTTACCACGGATAAGATCAAGTACTAAACGTGTTTTACGAGGTGAAACACGCACTGTACGAGCCATTGCTTTAGCTGAAGTAATTTCTGCCATTGTGTCCTCCTCCTATTAACGACGTGTTTTCTTGTCGTCTGATGCGTGACCTTTGTAAGTACGAGTTGGTGCAAATTCACCAAGTTTGTGACCTACCATGTCTTCTTGGATGTAAACAGGTACATGTTTACGTCCATCATAAACTGCGATTGTATAACCAATGAAACTTGGGAAAATCGTTGAACGACGTGACCAAGTTTTGATTACTTTTTTCTTTTCGTTACTCGATTGAGCTTCAACTTTTTTCATTAAATGCTCATCGACGAAAGGTCCTTTTTTAAGACTACGTCCCATTATGTAGTTTTCTCCTTTAAATGATGTACCACAACGGCCTGTTGCTAGACAACTACCGAGTTGGCGGATGATAAGTTAACTTATCTGTTTATTATTTAGCGTTACGACGACGGATAATAAGTTTGTCAGATTTAGCTTTCTTATTACGAGTTTTAAGTCCAAGAGCTGGTTTACCCCATGGAGTTGATGGTGATTTACGACCAACTGGAGCTTTACCTTCACCACCACCGTGTGGGTGATCGTTAGGGTTCATTACAGAACCACGAACTGTTGGGCGGATACCTTTCCAACGGTTACGTCCAGCTTTACCAATATTAACAAGTGATTGTTGTTCGTTACCAACTGAACCAATTGTTGCACGGCAAGTTCCAAGAATCATACGAACTTCGCCTGATTGAAGACGAACAAGTATATATTTACCTTCTGAACCTAATACTTGAGCAGATGCACCAGCAGCACGAACAAGCTCTCCACCTTTACCAGGTTTCAACTCGATGTTGTGAACAACTGTACCAACAGGGATGTTAGCAAGTGGAAGTGCATTACCAATTTTGATATCAGCATCAACACCAGAAACGATGCGTTGACCTACTTCAAGACCTTTAGGTGCAATGATGTACGCTTTAACACCATCAGTATAGTGAACCAATGCAATGTTAGCAGTACGGTTTGGATCATATTCAATTGTTTTAACAACTGCTTCAACCGCATCTTTGTTACGTTTGAAGTCAATTACACGGTAATGACGTTTATGTCCACCACCTTGGTGACGTACAGTGATACGACCGTTGTTGTTACGACCAGCTTTGTTTTTAAGAGAAACAAGCAATGATTTCTCAGGTGTGCTTGTTGTAATTTCAGCAAAATCCAAAGAAGTCATGTTACGACGGCCATTTGTCGTTGGTTTATAAACTTTAATACCCACGTTATTTCCTCCTTAGATTATTCAGCTTCTGCTGCGAACAACTCGATTGCTTTTGAATCAGCTGTAAGAGTGACGATAGCTTTTTTAGTTTTTGAAGTGAAGCCTGTGTAACGACCAACGCGTTTAGCTTTGGGTTTAACGTTAACAGTGTTTACGTTTGCAACTTTAACACCTTCAAACGCAGCTTCAATAGCTTGTTTGATTAACAGTTTGTGCGCACGAGTGTCAACTTCAAATGTGTATTTTCCTTCTTCAAGGGCAATCATTGATTTTTCAGTAATGACTGGTTTTTTAATTACGTCGTACAAATTCATTATGCAAGAACCTCCTCAATTGTAGAGATTGCTTCTTTAGTAACAAGAAGTTTATCGCTATTTACAATATCAAGAACACTTGCAGTTGTTGCAGTTGCAACTTTAACGTTTGGAAGGTTACGAGCAGATAATGCTGCAAATTCATTTCCTTCTTCAACGATAACAAGTACTTTTGAATCGATGCTTAGCGCTGAAAGAACTTTTGCAAATTCAGCAGTTTTTGGTGCTGCAAATGAAAGGCTTTCTACAGCTACAAATTTTTCGTCAGCAACTTTAGCTGAGTAAACTGATTTCAAAGCTAGGCGACGAACTTTTTGTGGAAGTTTGTATCCGTATGAACGAGGAGTTGGTCCGAAGACAACACCACCACCACGCCATTGTGGTGAGCGAATAGAACCTTGACGAGCACGTCCAGTTCCTTTTTGACGCCATGGTTTACGTCCGCCACCTGATACTGCTGAACGATTTTTAACCGCATGAGTACCTTGGCGAAGGCTAGCACGTTGGCTGATTACAACATCAAAAACAACTGATTCGTTTGGTTCGATACCGAAGATAGCTTCGTTTAATTCAACTGAACTAACTTCTTTACCAGTTTGGTCAAATAGTTTTACGTTTGCCATTTTAACTGTTTTCTCCTTTCTTATTATTTAGCAGCTTTTACTGCTGATTTGATAGTGATAAGAGATTTCTTAGCACCTGGTACGTTACCTTTGATAAGGATAGCGTTTTTCTCTGGGATAACTTGTACAATTTCAAGATTTTGAATTGTTACACGGTTTCCACCCATACGTCCTGCCAAGTGTTTATTTTTGAAAACACGGTTAGGCGCTACAGGTCCCATTGAACCTGGACGACGGTGGTAACGAGAACCATGGGCCATAGGACCGCGTGATTGACCGTGGCGTTTAATAACACCTTGGAAACCTTTACCTTTTGAAGTACCCGTTACATCAACGATATCTCCAGCTACGAATGTATCAACAGTAATTTCTGAACCAACTTCTAAGCCTTCAATGTTTTTGAATTCACGGATGAAGCGCTTAGGAGCAGTGTTAGCTTTAGCTACATGGCCTTTGGCAGGTTTGTTACTCAAAATTTCGCGTTTGTCGTCAAAACCAACTTGAACTGCTTCATAACCATCTGTTTCGATAGTTTTTACTTGAAGCACAACATTTGCAGCTGCTTCGATGACAGTAACAGGGATAAATTCACCAGTTTCAGTGAAGATTTGAGTCATTCCCACTTTTTTCCCTAAGATTCCTTTTGTCATGAGAAAATATTTCCTTTTCTTATATTATTTCAAAAAGTTTTTAATGAGCGTTTTTTGTGCTCAAAAAAGTTTTTTACGAGCGTTTTTTGTGCTCAGCGAGAAATCGGATTAAAGTTTGATTTCTACGTTGACACCACTTGGTAAGTCCAATTTCATTAGAGCGTCAACAGTCTTTTGTGTAGGATTCACAATGTCAATAAGACGTTTGTGAGTACGCATTTCAAATTGTTCGCGAGAATCTTTATATTTATGAGTCGCACGAATAATTGTGTAAAGACTACGTTCTGTCGGAAGTGGAACTGGCCCCGCTACAGTAGCACCTGTACGCGTTGCAGTTTCAACGATTTTTTCTGCCGCTGTATCAAGTGTACGGTGTTCGTACGCTTTCAAACGGATACGGATTTTTTTATTTGCCATCTTTTCTCCTCTCGTCTATTTACGATAATAGGCTAGCTCCTCGAGAAAACCAACACGTGTTGCGTGGCAATGCAACCGAGCGTGTCGCAACCTCTCGTATCATAGCTATAGCTGTATTTTTACAGCACCATAATATAATAACAAAAAGCTTCTTACCTTGCAAGTCTTTTTTAAAATTTTTTCAAAAAAAGTTATGATTTTCATCTCATAACTTTTTGTATTTTTTATATAAGCTTTTTAATAGAAGAAAACGTGTCATATTATCCAAAACAGTTGCAATCCAGACACCTGATAAACCGAGTCCTATTACACTTCCTAAGATAAATCCTCCTAGTATTCTGATGATCCACATTCCAAGTGTCGTAGCATAAAAGGGAATTTTCGCATTCCCTAATCCTTGCCAGACTGCTGTGTAGATCAATGTGCCTGAAGTAAAGGGTGTTCCAAGTAAAGAAAACAAAAGAACAACTAAACTTGATTTAATCGCGACAACATTTGTGGTAAATTGGCCTGACAACCAATTTCCAGAAATATAGATTAGGATACTAAATATTAACATTAATATAGTAGAAAGCATAAATGCTTCCTTAATATATTTATTTACTTCTATCGGATTTTCTTTACCCAAAAGACCAGCAACACCTATAATCGTTGCTGTAGCTACTGCCATCCCAGGCATATAAGTAAATTGCGAGATTGTCTCACCAATAGCGTTCCCAGCATAAACAGAAGTTCCATAACTCACTATAATAGTCATTATCAGCAAGTCGCCAAGTCTCATCATCAACCGTTCACCAGCACTCGGCATAGCCAGACCTAGAATTTCCAGATTCATACGAAAATTCATATTAGAGATGATAATTCTGACAGGGAGAAAATACAGTAATAGTAAGATCCCAATCAGCCGCGCTAGCACCGTCGACCAGGCGACACCCACAACACCCCAATGAAAAAGAAAAACGGAACTTGCTGACATGAGCCCATTGAGCAAATTGGCAAAGAGACTTACCCACATTGGAATCCGAGTCTGTCCGGTCGCTCTCAAGATGGCTCCCAAGCTCGTCATCATTGCCAAGCTGCTCACCAACCCACCAACAACAGAAAGATAAGATCCCCCAACAGCTACCACCTGCGCCTCCGCCCCAAATAAAGTTAAAAGCCAAGACTTAGCAAGAACTGTCAGAATCCCCAAAGCCAGAGACACCACTAGGGTCAATGTAATGGCGTCCGCCATTAGTTTTTGTGACTGCAGTTGATCCTTTTTACCCAGACTTCGCGCCAGCAAGCTGGAAACTGCCGAACCGAGGGCAATGAAAAGCGCCTGATAAACCGTGATTAGGTTATTAGCCAAGGATACACCCGAAACAGCCACTAAGGACACTTGGGCAACTAAATAATTATCTACAAAGCCCATTAACATCTGCAAAAAATTTTCCGCCATAGCGGGCAGGGCGATATTTAAAATGTTGCGACGATTTTCATTTTGCATAATTCCATCAATAAAGGAGACCAAAGGCCCCCTCATCTATACTCCTAAATACTTTTCTGCAGCATCTTGCATGTCCAGATGGCTAACCATCGTTTCATGACGAACAGAAGCTTGATATAAATCCTGAACAGCTTTTGGAATAGCCACACCAGAAATGTCTTCTAGCAATTCAACTGCTTGGAAATCATCCTCACAACTTTTCCCTTGAATCGCATCAACAACTACTTGTGGGAACTTATAAGGACTAGCTGTCGAAGCAATGATCGTTTGGTGCTGATCACCCGACTCCTGACGGTAACGACGGTAAACTGCCGATGCCACAGCCGTATGCGGATCAATCACATAGTTATCAGACTCAAAAATAGCCTTGATTTCTGCTTTTGTCTCTTCTTCTGTCGCATAACCAGAGGTGAAAAGTTCAAAAATCTGAGTATCCTTAGCCTGCAGTTGATAAGACCCTTCCTCAGTCAGAGACGTCATTAATTGACGAGTTGCCTCAGAGTCATCTCCCAGCAGATGGAAAATTAAACGTTCTAAATTAGAAGACACCAAAATATCCATAGACGGACTACTTGTCACTTTGAAATCACGATTTTTATTGTATATGTGAGTTGTAAAGAAATCTGTTAAAACATTATTCTCATTTGATGCACAAATTAATTTATGAACAGGCAGACCAATTTGCTTAGCATAGTAAGCCGCCAAAATATTCCCAAAATTACCAGTCGGAACCGTAATATTGATTTGGTCACCGGCAGTAATTGAGCCCTCTTTAACTAACTGAGCATAAGCATAGATATAATAAACAACCTGTGGAATCAATCGTCCAATATTCATCGAATTAGCAGAAGATAATTGCATCCCTTGGTCAGCCAATTTTTTTGCCAAGTCAGCATCATTAAACATTCGTTTCACATCCGATTGCGCATCATCAAAATTGCCATCAATAGCAATAACGTGTGTATTGTCCCCAAGTTGCGTCGTCATCTGCAACTCTTGAATCTTGCTGACCCCATACTTAGGATAAAAAACAATGATTTCTGTTCCAGGTACATCGGCAAAGCCAGCCATAGCAGCCTTCCCAGTATCCCCAGAAGTAGCTGTCAAAATAACAATTTTATTATCAACGCCCTGCTTCTTAGCAGCTGTTGTTAATAAATATGGCAAGATTGACAAGGCCATATCTTTAAAGGCAATAGTCGACCCGTGAAAGAGCTCTAAATTATGGTAATCAGACAAAGAAACCAAAGGCGCAATTTTGGCCGTGTCAAACTTTTGATCATAGGCGGACTGAATACAATAGTCCAATTCTTCCTCACTAAAATCATCGAAGAAGGCAGACAAAATAAGTTTGGCAATTTCTTGATATGATGCTGATTGCAGTTGATCAAAATCTAAATTAACCTCTGGCATACTAATTGGCGTAAAGAGACCACCATCTGAAGCTAAGCCAGATAAAATAGCTTGACTTGCACTGACTTTATTCTCCGCATCACGAGTTGATTGATAAACGAGTCCCATATCTTTTCCTACCTTTGAAAGTCTTTTTGATATTGTACCATATTCCGCCGTTGTATTCACGTCAAATTGTATCAATGTCAATTCACGTATAAAATAAGTATATTTAATAATGATATATATCCTTCACTCACCAACATTTTATTTACTACGTATTAAAAAACGTAATAATTATAGGGGAATGCACGAGTTCAGGAGAACTCTTTTTTTAATTCCGCTATAACTGCCATTTGTTGTATTAGACACAAAAAAACCAGCAAATGGGGGAAGCTGGAAAAGTAGTAATTAATTCTTAGGAGAGAGAGAAAGAGGAGTGTATCTGCTTTTTTAATAATTATATCATATTTTTTTAACGATTTCCTTACCAAATAAAAGGCTCTATAATTTCTGTAGTGGGTAAATCCACTGTAGAGATTATGGAGCCTTTTTGAGTATATACAAAAAGTCCCATATGACCTATAATGAAAAGTGCTCAAACTATCATTTTAGAAAGACTCATATGGAACAACTAAATCTTATCACAAATTTTCTCAGAATTAAAGACAAAAATATCACTATCACTGATGAATATGATATGGGAACTCACTTAGAACTCCACGGTCACTTGGACTACACAGCCCCTAAATGCCCAAAATGCAAGGGACAAATGGCTAAGTACGACTACCAGAAAACTTCTAAAATCCCCTACTTAGAAACTGCTGGCTACCCTTTACTTATCCGCCTTAGAAAGCGTCGTTTCAAGTGTAAAGATTGCGGAAAAATGGCGGTCGCTGAAACTCCTCTTGTCAAGAAGAACCACCAAATCTCTGTCGCTGTTAACCAGAAAATCGCACAATTACTCATCGAAAATCAAGCAATGAAACATATTGCACACAGGCTATCAATTTCAACATCGTCAGTTATGAGAAAGCTCAATGAGTTCAAGTTTGAAACGGATTGGAATACCCTACCTGAGGTGATGAGTTGGGACGAGTATGCCTTCAAGAAGGGGAAAATGAGCTTCATCGCTCAAGATTTCGACTCCCTAAATGTCATCGCCATTCTCGACGGAAGAACTCAAGCAACCATCCGAAACCACTTTCTTCGCTATCCTAGAAAGGTTAGAAATCGGGTCAAAGTGATTACCATGGATATGTTTAGTCCCTATTATCAACTTGCTAAACAACTTTTTCCGAATGCAAAAATTGTACTCGATCGCTTTCATATCGTGCAACACCTTAGTCGTGCTATGAACCGTGTCCGTATTCAAATTATGAATCAATTCGACAGAAAATCGCAGGAATACCGAGCCTTGAAACGTTACTGGAAATTGATACAACAAGATAGCCGTAAACTCAGCGATAAACGATTTTATCGTCCTATGTTTCGAATGCATTTGACTAACAAGGAAATCCTAGAAAAACTCCTGTCTTTCTCCGAGGAACTACGACAACACTATGTACTCTATCAGCTTCTCTTATTTCATTTCCAAGAGAAGAACTCAGACCATTTCTTTGACCTCATCGAACAGGAAATAGCCATCGTTAATCCTATTTTCCAGACGGTATTGAAGACATTTTTAAAGGATAAAGACAAGGTTGTAAACGCCATGGAATTGCCTTATTCCAACGCCAAACTGGAAGCTACCAATAATCTCATCAAAGTCATTAAGAGAAATGCCTTTGGTTTCAGGAACTTTGAAAACTTTAAAAAACGGATTTTGATTGCATTGAACATAAAGAAAGAGAGGACGAAGTTCGTCCTCTCTAGGTGTTAGCTTTTCATCTACCCACTACAGTTGACAAAGAGCCAAATAAAAAAAGTACCAGATTGCCTTCTGGTACTTCTTAGCTTATCTAACCCAACGTGAATCTGTACCGGCAATACCGATCCAAACATGTGCAAGTAGGTCATAAAAGCGTTCTGCCATGATTTTCTTACCTCCTAAGAAACTAACTTTTTTTGTCAGGTTCATTATACGCCTCAAAGGCTAATTTGTAAACCCAATTTAGATTATTTATCCTTATTTTTCAGCACTTTTTCACAGAAATACTCTCAAGGAGGAGAACCAAGAGAGCATTTCTTCGCATTACAGTAACATGTCAGGTTTTATTTTAAACGACCTGGGCGTTCCTCGTAACCATAGTAAGCATCAGACATGATTTCTTCCATATCGGCAACCAACGGTAAACGTGGGTTAGCTGGTGAACATTGATCTTCATAAGCAAGTAGAGCAATTTCATGAAGGCTATCTTTCCATTCTTTTTCATCGATACCTTGATCTTTGAAATTCATCTTGATTCCTACTGCAACACCAAGATCATAAACAGCTTTAGCATATGATGCAACTGCTTCTTCTGGAGTTGAAGCTGGAAGACCTAATAATCTAGCAATATCTTGGAATTTTTCATCAGCTTTCCAGTAATTGTATTTAGGCCAAGTGGCTGTTTTAGAAGGACGAGTTCCGTTGTAACGGATCACATATGGTAAAAGAATTGCATTTGTACGTCCGTGAACAGTGTGATGAACCCCACCAATCTTATGAGCCATTGAATGACTCATTCCAAGGAAAGCATTGGCGAAAGCCATACCAGCCATAGTTGAGGCATTATGTAGTTTTTCACGAGATTCAAAGTCCGCATCTTTAACTGAACGTTCTAAGTTTTCAAAAACAATCTTAATAGCTTGTAAAGCTAAACCATCAGTAAAGTCATTGGCCATTTGAGACACATATGCTTCAGTTGCGTGAGTAAGTACGTCCATACCTGTATCAGCAGCAATAAATCCTGGAACTGACATAACTAATGATGGGTCTACAATAGCAATTGTTGGTGTCAATGAGTAGTCAGCAATTGGATATTTACGGTTATTTTTCTTATCTGAAATAACCGCAAATGGTGTTACTTCTGAACCTGTACCTGAAGTTGTTGGAATAGCAATGAATTTTGTTTTCTTGCCAAGTTCAGGGAATTTGAAGGCACGTTTACGGATATCCATGAATTTTTGCACAAGGTCACGGAAATCGACTTCTGGTTGTTCATAGAAGAGCCACATAACTTTGGCAGCATCCATAGGTGAACCACCACCAAGTGCAATAATAGTATCCGGTTTGAAGGCACGCATTAATTCAGTACCTTTATTTACTGTTGAAATATCTGGATCTGGTTCAACATCTGAGAAGATTTGATAAACAACTTTATTACGACGTAAGTCAAGTTGTTCAATAACTCTATTCAAGAAGCCTAACTCAACCATCGCATGGTCAGTAACGATCATGACACGTTCAACGTCACGAGCTTTTTGTAAGTATTGAATAGAGTCGCGTTCGAAGTATGTTTTTGAAGGAACCTTAAACCATTGCATATTATTTCTACGTCTTCCTACTTTTTTGATATTCAAGAGGTTGATAGCACTAACATTATCACCTACAGAGTTACGTCCATATGAACCACATCCAAGTGTTAATGATGGAATGAAGGCATTGTAAACGTCACCAATACCACCAAAAGTTGAAGGTGAATTCCAAATGATACGCATAGCTTTCATTTCAGTACCGAAACGTTTAGCTAAAGCTTCATCTGCTGTATGAATAGCTGCAGAGTGACCAAGTCCATTGAACTCTACCATTTGGCGGGCTTTTTTAAGACCATCTTCTGTAGAATCAGATTTAAGAACTGCAATAACTGGAGAAAGTTTTTCACGAGTAAGTGGTTCTTTAACCCCAACTTCAGCACATTCAGCAGCCAGGATGTTTGTGCCTTCTGGAACTTTGAAGCCAGCTTGTTCAGCAATCCACGTAGCTGGTTTACCAACGATGTCAGCATTTAATTTTGCACCAGCACAGTTTTTGCTGTTTGCTTTTGCACCAAAACAGAATTCTTCAAGAAGAGCTTTTTCTTTTTTGTTTACAAAGTAAGTTCTGTATGATTTAAATTCTTCAACAAATTGATCATAAACTTCTTTATCGATAATAACTGCTTGTTCAGAAGCACAAACCATACCATTATCAAATGATTTAGACATAACAATGTCATGTGCTGCTTGACGGATATTTGCTGTTTTTTCAACATAAGCAGGTACATTACCAGCTCCTACACCAAGGGCAGGTTTACCACATGAATATGCTGCACGAACCATTGCATTACCACCAGTTGCAAGAATAGTTGCAATACCATCGTGATTCATCAAAGCGCCAGTAGCTTCCATAGAAGGTTTTGAAATCCATTGGATACAATTCTCAGGAGCTCCTGCAGCAATCGCAGCGTCACGAACGATTTGTGCTGCGTGTGCTGAAGATTCTTGAGCTGATGGGTGGAAACCAAAGACAATTGGATTACGTGTTTTCAAAGCAATCAAAGATTTAAAGATAGCTGTTGAAGTTGGGTTTGTTGTTGGTGTAACACCACAGATAACACCAACTGGTTCAGCAATCATAGTCAAACCTGTAACATCATCTTCTTCAATAATTCCAACTGTTTTTGTATGACGCATGTTGTTAACAACGTGTTCACAAGCAAATAAGTTTTTAGTCGCTTTATCTTCAAAAACACCACGACCAGTTTCTTCAAAAGCATGCATTGCTAAGATACCGTGAGCATCTAAAGCAGCAACTGAAGCTTTAGCAACAATATAGTCTACTTGCTCTTGATTTAATTTACGGAATTCTTCTAAGGCACCGAGACCTTTTTGGACAAGCTCATCAACGTGTGCTTGTGCATCTGCTAATTTTTGTTCCGGTGTCATTTTTTGTTCAACCATTCTATTCTCCTCTAGAAATCTTGTTTGTTAAAAGTTTCACAATTTATTTACAAAATTATTATATCATAAATCTTCACTTTGTAAATAGTTTCACAAAATTTTTGTGAAGTTTTTTTCAAACTTTTTTATATGTACACAAAAAAAGACCCATTCAGGTCTTATTTTGCTTCTTTTTTGGCTACACGTTCAATTGCATCTTTAATAGTTGTTACATAAAGATCAGCCCCTTTAGTGTCTGCATCACTGTAGTGAACGCCATCAGTACCTTCCCAGATATCTGGTGTGGCAACAGCTACTTTGTACCAATCAGCAATACTAACAAAAGAGTATTTCTTGGCAAGTGTGAGTTCATAATTACGGACTTCAGCAATTTGTGCTAAATTTTGCGAATTATATGGAGTGACAATTACTAAACGGTGACCCTTTGGAAGATCTTTGATAAAACTTTGTAAATCCGTTTTATAATTATCTAAAGAGTTAACCCCAACGGCCAAAACGATTGTTTTGGATAAAGTCTCAGACGATTTACGATTGTCGTAAATTTCAAAAGCTTGGCTAAAGTTTCTGCTTACTGCGGCATCAAGCTGTGCTGATGGCATAATTTTTGAGAAAGCGGCACTTGATCTAAGGGCAACAGAGTCCCCTATAATGCTAACATCACTCAAGGCGTTGGCATCTCCAGCTGCAAGAGTATGCGTCCGGTTCAAGCTATTTTGACTTTGCTGTAAAGCACCAACTGTGAGCTCAGTCTCAAACTTGCCAACTTTTGGCGCAGCTATACTACGACCAACCATTAATAACAGTAAAGCTAGTCCAGCTAAAGCAAACCATTTTGTATATTTCTCTAAATCAAGACTAAGGCCAAAAAGATTAGGCTTTTTACCAACAAGTAAAGGTTCGAGGATGTAATAAGAAAGGGTTGAGAAGAGGACTGAGAAAATCAGTGTTAAAATCACAGCAAACCAGTTAGGCACTAATTGGCTAAAAATGATATAGAACGGCCAATGGAAAAGATACATTCCATAACTGATATCTGCAATATAAGTAATGATAAACGGTTCTTCAATAGTCGGTGTTTGGTCATTTAAGACACGCGCCGCATAAACCATCACGGCAGTAAACAAACTTGCTAAAACAAAGCCAAACAAGTAAGTTATGATATTGTTAAAGTCTAAGGACAAGGTCAGGAGCAACAAGAGGGCAAATGCTCCAGCCATAAAACCAATAACAAATTTCATTGGCCATAATTTAACATTTTTTTGGAAGCGGACAGTTGTATCTCTAATTCCAGAAATGGTCGCAAACATGGCACCAATAAAGAATGGAAAGACATGTGCAATACTTGAGAAATAAATCAATGAGAAATTAGAAACAAAGAATGCTCTAATAAACATTGTTAAGAAACTGATGATAAAGATTGTACTTGATGACACAAACAAAATACCACGGAACTGTCTATCATTATATTTTTGTCGGCCTAAGAACCAGACAAACAAACCCCATAAAATATAAAAATGAACTTCAATTGCTAAACTCCAAGTATGAACAAATAAATGTGGAATAAACTGGCTTTCATAACTACTACCAGTTAGTATTTCATAAAAATTGGTAGTGAATCCTAAGGCTGCTGCAATTTGACTACCAATGCCAGCTACAAAATCTGATTTAACTAGAAATGTAAATGGAATAGTCAATAAAACCATTAAAACTAATGGTGGCACAATCCGATAAAAACGTCTTCTGTAAAAACCAATGATATCAATTGCATTGAACTTAGAATATTCATCGATTAATAAGGCAGTAATTAAATAGCCTGAAAAAGTAAAGAAAATATCAACTCCGATAAAACCACCTGGAAAAGCGTGTTTAAAAAAGTGATAAAGTAAGACTAGTAGTAAACCAGTCACACGTATCAACGAAAACCATTTAATTCTCATTTTTGAAATATCCCCTGTTTGAAGGTCCCTTTGTAAACCTTGTTATTTTTTGCTTTGAGTGTCCCTTTACCATCTGCTTGTCCTTTTTTAAAGTCACCTTTATAAGACCAGCCTGTTCTTGAGGTAAAAGTCCCTTGTCCTTCAAATACACCTTGTTTAAAATCTCCCTCATACTTATCACCATTGGCATAAACTAGAGTTCCTTGACCATTCATGCGGTGGTTGATAACATAACCAGTGTATTTGATATGTCCTTGATCATAAGTTAAGGCAGTTTTACTTTTATGATTAATCATAAAAACTGATAGACCTAAAACCAAGAGGATAATTACTGAAAAAATTTCGATCTGTGCTCGTGTAATATTAAATCTCTTGAAAAATTGCTTTATCTGTTCCATTTATGTCTTCTCGTTTACTATTTCTATTCTATCTACTTATTTGTTCTAGCCAATTTTGACAGCCTTTAGTAACTAAGGAGTAAGTTTCTTCAAAATCACCTGTGTACCACGGATCAGGTACGCCACCTTCTATAAAGAGATGGATTTTATCATCCCATTGACCATTTGACAAGTCTAACAAATCTGCGACATTATCAGAATCCATTCCAATAATATAGTCAAACTGATGTAAATCATCTTTGGTGATTTGTTGCGAGGTTTTATGCTTGCTATAGTCAATATGATATTTTTTTAAAATCTTTTTAGTTCCACTATGAATTGGATTACCATGTTCCCAATTAGATGTTCCTCTGCTTTCAACATGGATAACTGCGTTGTCATCTAATGATTTCATGACGAATTCCGCCATTGTTGAACGACATATATTTCCTAAACATACAAAACATACTTTCTTCATGGTAAACTCCTCTTGTTTATTATATCAGAATATTAGAATTACTTAGCAAAATCCTACCTAATTTTTTACTTTAAACTTATATTATATCACTTCATAATAAGTATTTTTTATTTAAGCAAAGTTTAAGAAATAAAAAGTACAATTCCTTTATCCCGATTTTGACTTTGTCTTAATCGTCATAAATCTCTCAAAAAGTCTCGACTAACGCCGAGACTTTTTTCCTTTATTTTTCAAGGTAAGGATAATTCAAATGACGATATGCTTTTTCTGTCGCAACACGACCAGTCCGTGTTCGCATGATAAAGCCCTTTTGAATCAGATAGGGTTCATACATATCTTCAACTGTGTCTCTTTCCTCAGCAATATTCACTGACAGTGTCCCAAGACCAACAGGTCCACCATTGTACATTTCAATCATCGTACGTAAAATTTTCTGATCGACGTAGTCCAATCCCTCATGGTCAACATCAAGCATATCTAAAGCTTTGTCAGTAATAGTATCTGTAATTACCCCATCACCCATAATTTGGGCATAGTCGCGCACGCGCTTCAATAAACGATTGGCTATACGAGGTGTTCCTCGACTTCGGCGGGCCAATTCATGGGCTGCTTCATGGACAATTTCCATTTCAAAGATATCAGCTGTCCGTTCGACAATTTCTGTGAGATCATCAACTTGGTAATATTCCATGTGTCCAGTGATTCCAAAACGGGCACGCAAAGGATTAGAGAGCATCCCTGCCCTTGTAGTTGCTCCAATTAAGGTAAAAGGAGGTAAATCCAAATGGACACTACGGCTTGTATCACCAGCCCCAATCATAATATCAATATAGAAGTCTTCCATAGCACTGTAGAGGACTTCTTCAACTACCATTGGCATCCGGTGGATTTCATCAATGAAAAGCACATCTCCTGGTTCCAAGTCATTCAAAACAGCTACCAAATCACCAGCCTTTTCAATTGCTGGACCAGACGTTTGCTTGAGGTTGACACCTAGTTCATTAGCAATCACAAAAGCCATGGTTGTTTTACCAAGTCCAGGAGGCCCAAACAAGAGCACGTGGTCTAGTGATTCATCACGCATTTTGGCGGCTTCAATAAAAATAGTCAGCTGGTCTTTCACCTTATCCTGTCCGATATACTCTCTTAAATATTGAGGACGAAGGGTGCGCTCAACTAAAGCTTCATCACCCATTAATTCTTCATCTAAAATTCTAGTCATGCTTATATTATAGCATGATTTTTTTAGTTTTATCAGCTGTAATCACTTGTCCATTTTCTTTTTAAGTTAAAAAAGAGAAGTCACGTAGGACTTTCTCTTTTCTGACTTTATTAGGAAGTGTTTAGGAAGCTTGGTTATCCGATGTACCACCAATCATTGGGATCCACTTTTGCTAGCAAGGGCAAAAGTGCCATGATGGCAAATAAAATACGGTATTTGTGTTTTTTGAACATAAGGTTCTCCTTTCTTTTTTTGATTATTATAAGTCAAAATGATCTATTTGAACATGACATCTATGTCATGTTTTTTCACTTTCTGCCAAATTTTTTTGCCATTCACGAGCTAATTTCCCTTCCAAATTTTTATCACCAATCAATTTGGCAAATAGCTGCGCCTGATGAAAGTAATCCTCTCCTCTTTTTACAGACTTAGTATAAAAAAGAGCATTTTTCCAGGCATGCATGCAGTAAATTGGCAGGCGTTGGAAATCTTGAACCTTGTACATAATGCGATGACTTGCCTTTAAAGCCGGTTGAATGACTTCAAAATGACCTATCCTAATACCAACATCAATACAGGTTAAAAGGACATTATTAAGTAAGAATAAATCACTTAAGGCTAATGTCTTCTCCATTAACAATAACTTGGACAGAAAGCGACGATAAAGGTCCAAGTCAAAAAACTCAGCTTTAAAAGAACTGACAATCGCACAGGTTAAATAGAGATCAATTAAGAAGATATCATTAATTTGATAGCGTTTTTTCTTACTGATTTGTCTGATGTAATCTTGTAAGAGGGGACGGCCAAAATTTGCATCTCCACTTTGATAGACATCAAATTTAGATTGTAAAAAATCAATAATGAGTTTTTCTTCATCTGGCAAATAGTCATAGTACTTTTCAAAAATAGCATCAAACTGCCCTTCTCTAATTGCCATAACTTGATCATTCATATACAACGGTGTCCGGATAATTTGATATTTAAGGGCAAGATAATCATGTGGGATTGAAATTGTTTTTGGGTTAATTAACTTATCAAGTCTAATATCTAGAACTTTAGCAAGATAAACTAATTTTGCAAGAGTAGGCAGAGATTGATTTTGCTCAATTCGTACCAATTGACGCACAGACAATTCTGTCTCATCACCGCAAATAGACTCTCTAGTTAACTTTTTTCCCAGTCGAATAGCTTTGATTTTATCCCCGAGCTCTGGCATTTAAAGACCCCTTAACCTATTTTTTCCCATTATAACATGTTTATAATTTGATAATAATATTATTATAAAAGTTCTATTATTAAAATAAAAAAGACCCGAAGGTCTTTTTTAAAGATTTATAATCCTAAACGGTTAAAGATGTCATCCACACGTTGTGTGTAGTAAATTGGATTGAAGAGTTCATCAATTTCATCTTGATTAAGACGTGATGTGACTTCTTCATCAGCTTCAAGTAATGGTTTAAAATCAACTTGGTTATCCCATGAATAAGCTGTCTTAGGTTGTACTAAGTCGTAAGCTTGTTCACGAGTCATCCCTTTTTCAATCAATTTCAACATCACACGTTGGCTAAAAATTAAACCAAATGTTGATCCCATGTTGCGAACCATATTTTCTGGGAAGACTGTCAAGTTCTTAACAATATTTCCAAAACGGTTAAGCATGTAGTTGATAAGAATAGTTGTATCTGGTGTAATGATACGTTCAGCAGATGAATGTGAGATATCACGTTCATGCCATAATGGTACATTTTCATAAGCAGTAATCATGTGACCACGAACCACACGCGCAAGACCAGTCATGTTTTCAGAACCAATTGGGTTACGTTTATGTGGCATAGCTGAACTACCTTTTTGCCCTTTGGCAAAGAACTCTTCCACTTCACGTTGTTCAGATTTTTGCAAACCACGGATTTCAGTTGCCATACGTTCGATAGATGTTGCGATGCTTGCAAGCACTGCAAAATATTCCGCATGTAAATCACGAGGTAGAACCTGTGTTGAAATTTCTTGGGGGCGGATGCCAAGTTTGTCGCAAACATACTCTTCAACAAATGGGGGGATATTGGCGAAATTGCCTACCGCGCCAGAGATTTTACCAGCCTCTACCCCAGCCGCAGCATGTTCAAAACGTTCTTGGTTACGTTTCATTTCGCTATACCAAGTAGCCAACTTAAGCCCAAAAGTGGTTGGTTCGGCATGGACACCGTGGGTACGGCCCATCATGATGGTCATTTTGTGCTCTTTAGCTTTTTCAGCGACAATGTTAGTGAAATTTTCAAGATCACGACGGATAATGTCGTTAGCTTGCTTGTAGAGGTAGCCATAAGCCGTATCTACAACGTCTGTTGATGTCAGCCCGTAGTGAACCCACTTGCGCTCTTCACCAAGTGTTTCCGAAACAGCACGGGTGAAAGCCACCACGTCATGACGCGTTTCTTTCTCAATCTCAAGAATCCGGTCCACATCAAAATCGGCATTAGCACGAATTTTAGCCACATCCTCCTTAGGAATCTCACCAAGCTCAGCCCACGCTTCATCAGCCAAAATTTCAACCTCTAACCAAGCACGGTACTTATTTTCTTCACTCCAAATTTCCGCCATCTCAGGGCGTGAATATCTTTCTAGCATCTTTTCTCCTTAATTAAAATCAATTCCTTTGCCAAACTCTTCAGCATCCTCCGCAAACAGCGTCACATGTCCCATCTTGCGGTTTTGTTTCGCTTCTAGTTTACCATAAAGATGAAGGTGGGCGCTAGGGTTTTCTTGGACATAGGCTTGCGCTTTGTCCACATGTTGCCCTAAGACATTGAGCATGACTGCTGGAGCGTGCAAGTGGATAGCTGGTAGCTGCTGACCAAGCACACCTAGGATATGTGTGTCGAACTGTGAGAAATCACAGGCTTCAATCGAGTAGTGCCCAGAATTATGCGGACGGGGTGCAATTTCATTGACCAAGATATCATCTGGTGTGGCAAACATTTCCACGCAGAGCGTCCCAGCTAAATCCAGATGCTTAGCAATTTCCAAGGCCATTGCCTTAGCTTTCTCAGCAAGCTCCTCAGAGATGCGGGCTGGCACAATTGTCTTAGACAAAATATTATTTCTGTGGATATTTTCTTGGACTGGGAAGACCGTGAATTCTTTCTGGTTTCCTGAAACGATAACAGACACTTCCAAATCAAAAGCAACAAATTCTTCCAAGACACAGTCACAAGCGTCAGCTAATTCCCTTGCAGCAGCAAGGTCAGCCTCAGACTTAATAACAATTTGACCGTGCCCATCATAGCCACCCGTTGCTGTTTTGAGGACATAGTTTTTCGACAAGTCAATCTCGTCCAAATCAGCAGCCGATTTAACCACTTGATAAGGAGCAACCTGAACCCCAGCCTTGTTAGCCAAAAAGTTTTTCTCAGTGATACGGTTTTGGGAAATGCGAAGCAGGTCAGTCCCTTGCGGCAATTGACCCTCTTTGATAACGGCATCCAAACCATCCGCATCAACATTTTCAAATTCATAAGTGAGGACGTCACAACGATCAGCCAATTCTTTGAGTGCAGCCACATCATCATAAGCTGCCACAATCATGTCACTGACCCGCGAAGCCGGACAATCCGCCGACGGATCCAAGGTCACCACCTTATGACCCATATAAATAGCCGAAATAGCCATCATCTGACCCAACTGGCCACCACCAATAATTCCAATAGTTTTAGATGAGTTCATCAGTCGACTCCTCTGCCATTTTTCCTTGTTTTGCTGTATAATCAGCTAGCGCATCCGCAATCTTACTGTCTTCAATGGACAAGATTCGAAGAGCAAAGAGCGCAGCATTGGTAGCTCCTGCCTCCCCAATAGCCATGGTTGCCACCGGCACGCCGCCTGGCATTTGAACGATTGAATAGAGAGAATCAACTCCAGAAAGGGCACGTGATTTGACAGGCACACCAATAACTGGCAAGCTTGTCTTAGCAGCTACCATCCCTGGCAAGTGAGCCGCCCCACCTGCACCAGCAATGATGATTTTGATACCCCGTCCACGCGCTTCTTGGGCATGCTTGAACATGAGATCTGGTGTGCGGTGAGCAGAAACAACTTTCTTCTCATAGGCCACACCAAATTGGTCCAAGATATCAGCTGTTTTTTTCATGGTCGCCCAATCTGATTTAGAACCCATGATGATTGAAATTTGAGGTGTCATGCTTCTCTCCTTTTTGAATTATTTCTTTTTTGATACTTTGTATTGGTGGGGTCGTAAGCGACTCACTTCGTGATTCCATTACTAATTTTTGAGTCTTTGTCTCAAAAATTCCCCCGATAAGTAATGATTTTATCATTACTTATCTTTTCACTACATAAAAAGTATCTGTTTCTACAACCTTCGGTTGCTTATCTTTATCATTTTATCTTATTTTATTGCTTTATTGCCAATGTCATTTCGGTAGAACAAACCATCAGTGTTTTGTTCTTTTAGTTCTTTGTAGATGACACTCTGCGCAGCTTGGACGCTGTTCTCTGTGGTGACTAACATGTAAACACGACCGCCGTTTGAGAGCAATGCTTTGCCATCTTGGTCAAATTTAGCCCCAGCATAATAAGTGATAATCTCGCCTTCTGTTTTTGCTGGAAGAGTCACGCCTTTGTCGTAGGCCAGTGGATAGCCATTTGAAGCGACGACCACGCCAAGAGTTACACCGCCATTTACCCAAGTAATCTCAGGTTCATTGCCGTCAAGAATATCGGAAATGTTTTGAGCAAAATCAGAGGTCAAGCGAGGCAAGATGATTTGCGTCTCTGGATCACCAAAGCGAGCGTTGAACTCAATGACTTTGGGACCATCTGCCGTCAAAATAAGACCAGCATAAAGGATACCTAGGTAAGGACGACCTTCTTTAATCATTCCTTCCAGAACAGGCTTAATGATTGTTTCTACAGACTGGTCAATGACAGTATGTGATAAATGTGGAACCGGTGCGTAGGCTCCCATACCACCTGTGTTGGGGCCCTTGTCTCCATCATAAGCACGTTTATGGTCCTGAGCTGTTGGCATGATGTAAAATTTGTCGCCGTTAGCAAATGCAAAGAGTGAGAACTCCTCGCCAGCTAGGAATTCTTCAATAACCACGCGCGCCCCAGAATCGCCAAACTTGTTGTCGAGAAGCATTTCATGCGCCGCTTCAACAGCTTCTTCCACCGTCTCAGCAACCACAACACCCTTCCCCAAAGCCAAACCGTCGGCCTTAACAACGATCGGTGCACCTTCTTTTTCAATGTAAGCCTTTGCTTCTTCGAAATCGGAGAATGTGCCATAGGCAGCTGTCGGAACTTGGTACTTAACCATAATTTCCTTAGCAAAATCTTTTGACCACTCAAGCTCTGCGGCCAAACGACTTGGACCAAAAGCTTTCAGACCAACCTTGTTAAAATCATCAACAATCCCCGCAGCTAGCGCATCATCTGGGCCAATAAAGCTCCAAGAAATGTCATTCTTTTGAGCAAAGTCAATTAATTTTGAATGTTCGGAAATAGCAATATCTACACAAGTCAGTCCATCAAGCGTCATCCCAGCATTACCTGGAGCAACGAAGACTGTCTCAACATCCTTAGATTCTAGTAATTTCTTAGCAATAGCATGCTCACGACCACCCGAACCGACAACCAATAATTTCATTCTACACCTCATAAAAGCGAATTTTGTATTGTCATTATAACATATTTGTTCGTCAATTAAAAAAGATATACGAAAATTAGTATATCTTTTTAATGACAATAGTAGAGAAAGCTTACTTTGATTCTTTATGAGATTTTCGAATCCATAAAATGATTAGAAAAAGCAAGAGACAAATTGCAAAGAGACTAAGTAGAATAAGCAGATTTAATCTTATCTCAAAAAATGTACCTCTCAACAATTCCCAAACAAAATAATCCATGATGAATATCATGATTAACCAACCTAGAAATTGTTTTATGCTTTTAATTCTATCAGCCAGAAAATAAAGAACGGTCATCATTAGAAAGAGTATGTAATTTACTAGAGGAAGTTCATGATAATAATAAGCGTGAATTAAAATTCCCCCTAAAAAAATACTAACTGATAGAAAATACCACTGAATTTGTTCTAAAAGTCTATCTTTATTCATTTGAGTCACCTTTATTGTTATTCTCACATATTATAATAAGATACTTTTTGACACAATATAAAATGACCAATAATAACAAGTTCCCCAATATTACCCAGATAGAAATTCTAAAATTTGGAATATGTCGCAAGTCTCTGAGACTTGTCAAAGCCATCATGAGCATGATTGACAGATAGGCATTACTCTTACATCTCTTTACAAGATATGGTATATCGGACAAAGGTAAAATAAAAAGAAAATGGGAGCATCCATAAAAGTTGTGAAATAGATAAGAAAAGAGCACTACCACTGGAATAGTAACTAATGACATCTTTATAAAAGCAGAGATTCCATCAATATAATCTTGTCTCTTCAAATTTCTCATGATACTACTCCCTATTTTATCTTTCAGGGTATAAAATAAAGCAAGAATTAATGAAACCATAAAGATTCTTGAGATAACTATTTGATGCACCACAACTGGTTCTTGACCCATAATATTTTTTATACAGACATAAATACCAACCATGATAAAGTAACATTCTGTTAATTTTTTTGAGTATTTTTTAAGAATGACATGTTGATTCCTTTCTTTTCAGCAAGAGGTATTTATCTAATAAGAAAACCAATTTTCTCTGAATAATTTTAAACTATCCTTTTACTTCAAGCTGGTCAAATCAACTTTTTTACTTGTGCTTTAAAAATTGAACATCAAATTTACTATTAAAACACGCTCTCACCCAATACTTCTGCTATACTGTTTTAATAAAGTCAAATGGAGGTTTAAGCTAACACCTATGACCAAAAAACAACTGACCCTTTTATGTAGTATTTTCTCTCTAATCTATTGTTTGGAAATACTTTGTGGTTTGTCAATCTATCTGGAACCTACATTCATGCTTTTTATCAGCCTTCTTTCCATTTTGCTTTTCTCTCCTCCTAAAAAGCGAAAAGATTAAAAAACCTGCCATGAAAGGCAGGTTTTTTCGAATAACTTAGGTAAGGAGGTAAACTTATGAAAAAATTTCAAACACTTATTGTTTTGGCTGTTATTGTCAGTCAATTAGTTAACCCCTTCACACTAAATACAAAGGCTGCTGTTCTCGGTGACAATTACCCTAGCCAGTGGCAGACGGGTTGGGGTCCCGACACTTGGGGCATGTACAAAAGGCAGTGTACATCCTTCGTCGCTTTTCGGCTAAGTTCGGCTAATGGTTTCACGTTACCAACAGGTTATCGTAATGCGGATTCATGGGGCCACATTGCCCGTAGCCAAGGCTATTCCGTTGATATGCAAGCAACAGTAGGTGCTGTTGCTTGGTTTGACAAGGGTGTCAATTACTCTCACCAAGACTACGGACATGTGGCCTGGGTAGCAGAAGTCAATGGCAATCAGGTGACCCTAGAAGAATACAATTATAATGCTGGCCAAGGGCCAGAGAAGTATCACCGCAGAACGATTGCTATGGGAGCCGTCAGCGGCTACATTCATTTTAAGGACCTTGGGCAAAGTCACAGTAACCCAACGCCTACCGCCGCACCAGCCAACTTAGCACCTAGTGGTACCTACTACTTTACTGAACGCACCGCTGTTCGCCCTGAAGCCAAACTAAATAGTCATGCCTTAACTCATTATGAAAAAGGTCAATCCGTTATCTATGATCGAGTGCTGACTGCAGAGGGCTACCAATGGCTCTCCTATATAGGAGGAAGTGGCAACCGTCGTTATGTGGCAATAAAGAAATTAGCAAGTTCGGTAAAACCGAAAGACCCAGAAGCAAAGCCAAGTCAGTTCAAGGTGGGTGATCAGGTCACTTTCCCTGGGGTCTTTAAAGTGAATCAGCATCATGGTTCCCTAATTTCCAGTGTCGATTTGGCCGGTGGCAGTCCAACAAGTCTCAACTGGATTGACCCAACTCCTGTAGATGAATCCAATCAACAAGGACAAAAAGCCGGTGATCAATTCCTTAATCCAGGGGAGTACTTTATCATCCCTGGAAAATTCAAAATTCTACAAATTGATCAGAAAACAAATGGTATCAGGGTCCAAATTGGCTCACGCGCTACCTGGGTAACTATGGCACGCGCAAAAAAAGCATAAGGAAAAGACCAAGCCAAGGCTTGGTCTTTGGTCACTTATTTAATTTTAATGTCTAAAGTGGCGTACGCCAGTGAAGACCATGGCAATGCCATGTTTGTTGGCAGCGTCGATAGAATCTTGGTCACGGACTGAACCACCAGGTTGCACGATGACCTTGATACCAGCTGCGGCAATTTCTTCAATGTTGTCAGCAAATGGAAAGAAGGCATCACTAGCCAAGGCCGCTCCTTCAAGACGATCTTTGGCTTGTTCGATGGCAATGCGCACTGAGGCTACACGGTTTGTTTGACCAGGACCAACGCCAAGGGTCATGTGGTCATTGGCAATCAAGATACCATTTGATTTAACATATTTAATGGCTTTCCAAGCAAAAAGAAGAGCTTCTTTTTCTTGATCGTTTGGTTGACGCTCAGTCACCACTTCCCAAGTGTCTGGATTTTCTTCCACAACATCTTGGTTTTGAACCAATATACCACCAACAACACCAGTGAATTCAGGCTCTACTTGACTAGCATCTTGAGCATCAAATGGCAATTCCAAGAGACGCAGATTTTTCTTTTTATTGGTAAGAATAGCTAGCGCTTCTTCAGAATAACTTGGTGCAATGATTATTTCTAAGAAGACAGGATGCATCTTCTCAGCTGTCGCGGCATCAACTTCTCTGTTCAGAACAATGATACCACCAAAGATAGAAACAGAATCAGCTTCATAAGCATTGTCCCAAGCTTCTTCTATTGTATCAGCCTGACCAATCCCACATGGATTCATGTGTTTAAGGGCAACAACTGTTGGACGGTCTTTGAAGTCACGGATAATACGGATGGCTGCGTCAGCATCACGAATATTATTAAAGGACAATTCTTTGCCGTTCAATTGTTTAGCTGAAGCAATGGAGTAATCGGTTGGAATGGCTTTTTGGTAGAAGTCAGCATCTTGTTGAGGGTTTTCCCCGTAACGCATTGACTGATTTAAATCATACGTCAAGGTCAGTTTTTCTGGTTTGTCTTCACCAACTTGAGCTGTAAAATACTCAGCAATCAAGGCATCATATGCTGCCGTGTGGCGGAAAACTTTAGCTGCTAAACGCTGACGAGTTGCGTAGTTGGTTTCACCAACCTCAGTTAATTCTTTCAGTACTACCTCGTAGTCAGCTGGATCGACAATAACTGTTACACTAGCATGGTTTTTGGCTGCTGAACGGAGCATTGATGGACCACCGATGTCAATGTTTTCGACAGCTTTGCTATAAGTCACATCCGGACGGATAATTGTCTCTTTGAATGGATAAAGGTTAACAACGACTAAGTCAATCAGTTCAATATTATTTTCTTTGGCAGCTGTCAGGTGAGTATCCAAGTCACGGCGAGCTAGAAGACCACCGTGGATGTTAGGATGAAGGGTTTTAACACGGCCATCCATCATTTCAGGAAAACCTGTCACATCATCAATGGCAATGGTTTCGAGACCCGCTTCATCAAGAGCAGCTTTTGTTCCACCTGTTGAGATAATATCCCAACCTAAGTCTTTTAATGCTTGAGCAAATTCGACAATGCCCGCTTTATCTGAAACACTAATTAGTGCACGTTTCATTCTATTCTCCTCTAACTCTTGTCTATCTATTTTCGTTCAACGCCTAAACTATCCAATACTTGAGGATAAAGCTGGTATTCCATTTCATGGATTCTGGCTTCAAAAGTCTCAATAGTGTCTTCTGGTAAACGTGGGACGCGAACTTGTTTAATCACTTGTCCACTATCCACGCCACTATCGACCCAATGAATAGTTACACCTGATTGGTCAACATCAGCATCCCAAGCATCATCAATGCCATGGGCACCAGGAAATTCAGGTAAATAGGCTGGGTGAATATTGATAATCCGACCTTCATAAGCATCTAACAAGGTTGGACCAACAATTTTCATGTAACCAGCCAAACAAATTAAGTCAATCTCATGCTCATCAAGCAGAGCCACGATGGCTTCTTCATAGGCTTCTTTACTTGCAAATTCTTTCAATTCAAAGCTATAATGCGCCACGCCTAAGTTGTTAGCTCGCTCGACAGCATAAGCCTGTCTCTTATCCGTAAACAGAAAGGTTACGGGAAACTGCTCTGCAATGACCTGAAAATTTGACCCATTCCCAGAGGCAAAAACTGCTAAACGTTTTGTCATTTGATAATAACACCCTTATCTTCTTTGGCAACGATACGCCCAATTTCATAAACTGGTTCATCCAAAAGTTCTTTAATGCGGTCAACATTTTCAGGTTTAACAGCCATCATAAGACCAATCCCCATATTAAAGATTTCAAACATTTCTTCATGCTTGATCTCCCCATATTTTTCAAGGGCTTTGAAAATAGGTAGAACTGGCACCTTGTCTTCTTCAATTTCAGCAGCTAAGTTATCTGCAAACATGCGCGGAACATTTTCTACAAAACCACCACCCGTGATGTGAGCAATACCATTAACCAAGTTCTCCTTAACTAATGGTAGAACTGCTTTAACGTAGATACGAGTTGGTTCTAAGAGAACATCTTTTAAGACTTTGCCTTCGAGTTCTGGTAAGACTTCTTCACCAGTGTAATCTTGGAAGACAGAACGCACGAGTGAGTACCCATTAGAATGAATCCCACTTGAGGCTAACCCTAAGAGAACATCACCTTCGGCTACTTTTGATCCATCAATAATTTGTGATTTTTCAGCAACACCAACAGCAAAGCCCGCAAGATCATAATCATCTGCATCATACATGCCTGGCATTTCAGCCGTTTCCCCACCAATTAGTCCAGCTCCTGCTTGGACACAGCCTTCAGCAACTCCAGCTACAACTTGTTCTAATTTAGCTGGTTCATTTTTACCTGTTGCGATATAGTCAAGGAAATAAAGTGGTTCTGCCCCTGCAGCAATGATATCATTAACACACATGGCCACACAGTCTTGACCAATTGTGTCATGCTTATTATATTTGATAGCAAGCATTAATTTTGTTCCGACCCCGTCAGTTCCGGAGATAAGCACTGGCTCTTTAACTCCAGTCTGGCTAAGATCAAACATACCACCAAAGCCACCAAGAGCACCCATCACACCTGCACGTTCTGTGCGAGCGACATGTTTTTTAATTCTTTCAACAACTTCATAGCCTGCTTCAACGTCTACACCTGATTTTGCATAAGCATTTTTAGTCATAATAATTGATTTTAGAAAGCCAAATAGTGGATTTAATGCCCCAATTTTTGACCTTCTTTTCCTTTCATTTCTTTAAAATAGCTGTGCTATTTAGCAACGTTATCAATATGGAAACTAACTTTTTCTTCTAGACTCTTGAGATAAGCTTCTTCATAGTCATAAAGTGGTGTTGGGTAATTACCATCAAAGTAAGCAACACAGAGACCACCATTTGGTGCATCTGTTTCCAAGCCAATGGCATCAATCATCCCATCAAGAGAAAGATAAGTCAATGAGTCTGCCCCAATGATTTGACAAACCTCATCTACATCATGGTTTGCAGAGATCAGCTCACGACGGGTTTGAATATCAATCCCATAGAAACATGGATATTTCAGTTCTGGGCTACCAATAGCCACGTGAACTTCAGTCGCTCCAGCTTCACGAAGCAGATTAATAATTCTACGTGATGTTGTTCCACGAACAATCGAATCATCAATCATCACCACGCGCTTACCTTTAACAACACCAGAGACAGCTGATAATTTCATGCGGACACCCTGTTCACGCAATTCTTGTGTTGGTTGGATGAAAGTTCTCTGAGTATATTGATTTTTAACCAAGCCCATTTCATTTGGTAGACCAGATTCTTCAGCGAAACCCATGGCTGCTGAAAGTGATGAATTAGGTACACCAACGACAATATCTGCCTCATGTTTGAACTCTTGGGCTAAGCGACGCCCCATATTTTTACGAGCTGTATGGACATTAACACCGTAGATTGTTGAGTCAGGTCTTGCAAAATAAACATATTCCATGGAACAAATGGCCAGTTGTGTATCTTTGGTATAACTACCAACTGTGATTCCAGAGTCATCAATGATAATTAATTCACCAGGCATGACATCACGAATCCACTTGGCCCCGATCACCTCAAAGGCGCAGGTCTCGCTTGATACCACCCAGGCGCCATTGGGTAATTGCCCAATCGACAGTGGGCGGAAGCCATTAGGATCTAAAGCTGCAATTAACTTGTCGTCAGTCATTAAAAGATAGGCGAAGCCACCCTTAACAGTATTGAGAGCCTCTTTGACCTTGCCCATAAAGTCTGGGTGATGACTGCGTCTGATTAAATGCATTAGTATTTCTGTATCAGACGAAGCATTAAAAATAGCTCCTTCTCGTTCCAACTCTTTCTTGAGAGATAAAGCATTGGTCAGATTACCATTATGGCAGAGTCCAAATTGTTCATCTGTGAAATTGTAAAGGAAAGGCTGAATATTATTGATAGAAGCTGTCCCAGCAGTAGCATAACGGACATGGCCAATAGCCGCATGACCTGTTAATTTCGCTAGGTCGGCTTGGTTGCTAAATACTTCTGATAAAAGTCCAGTGTCACGGTGTTGAAGTAAGCGACCATTGTCATTGGAAACAATACCAGCTCCTTCTTGCCCGCGGTGTTGTAAGCTATGAAGACCAAAATAGGTTACTTGAGCCGCATGAGGATGGCCCCAAATCCCAAATACACCACACTCTTCATTAAGAGATTTTTCTTCGTATGTCATGATTACCTCGTTATAAGACCTAAAGAGTGCCTGTCTCAAAAGAATGATTCTTTGGGACAGCACTCTGGTCAGCTTGTCGTGGGCCGAAAGCCCATTTTATTATTTACCTGTGAAATAGTGAACGGCTGATGCAAATAAGAATTGATCTTTCTGACCAGGAATATTTTGGAAGAGACCATCTTCATAACGTTCTGAATGTCCCATTTTCCCAATAATTTGTCCGTTCTTACTTGTAATCCCTTCGATGGCATTTACTGAGCCATTTGGATTATAATTAGAATCCATGCTTGGTTTTCCTTGGAAGTCAACATATTGACTGAAGATTTGTCCATTATCACGGAGTTCCTTAAATTCTTCTTCGGTGACAACAAATTTACCTTCACCATGTGAGACTGGGATAGCATGGATATCACCAACTTTAACTCCACTTAACCAAGGTGAGTTAGTATTGGTAATGCGTGTTTCAACCATTTTAGCCACGTGTTGATTAGCATCGTTGTAGAAAAGTGTTGGGCTTGTTTCAGTTGCACTATCAAAATTACCATATGGTAGTAAACCTGATTTAACTAATGCTTGGAAGCCATTACAGATACCAATTATCAAACCACCATTAGCAATAAAGGCATTAATAGCTTGGCGAACTTTTGCATTCAAAAGAATGTTAACAATAAATTTAGCAGATCCATCTGGTTCATCAGCAGCTGAGAATCCCCCAGCAAAGAAGATGATATTAGCTTCTTCAATATTTGCGACCATTGTTTCAACTGACTCTACAATTGCTTCTTCATTTAAGGTTACAAATGGGACTAAATTAACTCTAGCACCTTCTTTTTCAAAGGCTTTAGCTGAATCATATTCTGAGTTGGTACCTGGGAATACTGGAATGTAAACTAATGGTTGGTCAATTCTTTCTATTCTTGTGATAATTGCAGAGCTGTTAACAGCTGGTACTTCCGCAAGGCTTGAAGTTTGTTCAAATTCTGTCGGATAGATGCTTGCAAGTGTGCCTTCAAATGCACTTTGAAGCTTAGCACCTGTTAGTTCTTGGCCGTTAATCACTAAGCTAAAGTTAGCAGTGGTTTGACCAATTTTTTCTGCGCCAGCAATGTCGTCGGCAGACGTGAAGATAAAACCTCCAAGCTGCGCATTAAGCCCTAAGGAGAGGTCTGACAAGGTCACTTCTGCACCAATTTGGTTTCCAAAACTCATCAATGCGAGGCTTTCAATTGGGCCACCGTACTTAACAGCTGAGGCTGCAGTAATTGTATGTTGCTCTTGGATTGCTTTAAATTTAGTGAAGTTGGCTTTGATGAGCTCAAAGTCAATTTCTTGTGAGATGGCTTGACCTGGCATGTAGTAAATGTTTTGACCAACAGCTTTAAACTCTGGTGAAAGAACCTTCCCAACAGTAGCTGTGGTAACTCCAAAGGCTACAAGGGTTGGTGGAACAGTCAGCTCTTCAAAAGTACCTGACATGGAGTCTTTACCACCAATTGATGGCAAACCAAGTTGAATTTGGGCTTCAATAGAACCAAGTAGTGCTGCAACAGGTTGACCGAAGTTCTCAGCAATCTTATCCATTCTTTGGAAATACTCTTGATATGAGAAGCGAGCCTTATCCCATTCTGCACCTGAAGCTACTAAACGGGCAGTTGCTTCAATCACAGCATAAGCTGCACCATGATAAGGAGACCATTCGGCAATAGCTGGATTATAGCCTTGGGCAATGGCTGACGCTGTTTGTGTCACTCCATTTTGAACAGGTAGTTTTTGAACTGAACTTTCAGTCGGTGTCATTTGGTAGCGACCGCCTAGAGGATGGTTAACTGTTGAACGACCAACCGAACTGTCAAAAATAGTTTGAAGTCCTTTTTGTGAACTATGATTAAGTTCAGCAAGTAAAGCTAATGTATCTGCTTCTAAGTTAGCTTCTGAAGTTTGACGTTGCTCAGGAATAGTAGTTTCTTTATCAACAACCTTGGCATCAACAACCACGCGTACTCCATTTGTATCTAAGAAAGAGCGTTCAATATCAACAATTGTTTGGCCATTCCAAGTCATTACTAAGTTTGGTTTTTCAGTGACAATAGCTACAATCAAAGCATCAATGTTTTCTTTACGACATTCCTCGATAAACTGATCAGCATCTTCTGGACGAACAACAACTGACATCCGTTCTTGAGATTCTGAAATAGCAATCTCTGTTCCATTTAATCCTTGATATTTTAATGGAACTTTATCTAAATCAATTTCCAGACCATCTGCTAATTCACCGATGGCAACACAGACACCACCAGCACCAAAGTCATTTGATTTTTTAATTAAACGAGTAACTTGACTATTGCGGAAGAGTCGTTGAATCTTACGTTCTTCAATAGCATTACCTTTTTGAACTTCTGCACCAGCTGTCTCAACTGATTCAACAGTTTGCACTTTTGAAGAGCCAGTTGCTCCACCAACACCATCACGACCGGTTTTTCCACCTAAGAGGATTACCACATCACCAGCTTCAGGTTTTTCACGAATAACATTTTCCTTTGGAGCA
Source organism: Streptococcus sp. FSL R7-0212 (assembly GCF_038007985.1). Classification (NCBI taxonomy): domain Bacteria; kingdom Bacillati; phylum Bacillota; class Bacilli; order Lactobacillales; family Streptococcaceae; genus Streptococcus; species Streptococcus sp. FSL R7-0212. Next base: position 40,247 of record NZ_JBBOYF010000001.1, on the reverse strand, counting down.
GCCCCGACGACAGCCCCAAGTTCCATCCGTTTAGCTACAAAACCTGGATGGAAGTATTCTTTAACATAAGTTGTTGCTAAACCAATTTGGTTTCCATATGAAGAATAGCCGTGCGCCGCTGTTTTTGAAATAACTTGTTGCGGTAATTTACCTTTACGAGTTGCCGCAATTGGCATAGTGATGTCGCCTGCGCCTGAAATACGCATAGCTTGATAAACATAAGAGCGACCAGATAATGGGTCACGAATAGCCCCTCCGATACAAGTTGCCGCTCCACCGAAAGGTTCAATTTCTGTTGGGTGATTATGTGTTTCATTTTTGAACATCAAAAGCCAGGGTTCTTTCACACCATTGACATCGACTTCGATTTCAACAGAACAAGCATTGATCTCATCTGAAACTTCCATATCATCAAGGCGACCATTAGCACGTTCATAACGTCCAAAGACAGTTGCCATATCCATTAGAGTTTCAGGTTTTTCTGAACGACCCAATTCATTACGCATTTGGATATACTTATCATAAGTTGCTTGTAATTGTTTTTGAAATTTAGATTCTGAAAAATCAATAGCCTTTAATTCAGTTTCAAAAGTCGTGTGACGACAATGGTCAGACCAGTAAGTATCTAATACTTTAAGTTCTGTCTCAGTAGGCACGCGCCCAATTGTTTTATAGTAATCTTGGATGAAAAGTAAATCATCAACTTCCATGGCAAGACCAGACTCTGATTTATAAGCTTTAAAATCCTCAGCAGTATATGAAGTAAAGAAATCGAGATTTGGAATAGTTTTATCAGATTCTGAAAAATTATGTTTCGCAATTGCATGTGTGATATCTTTAAATCTTGAATCAACTGGGTTAAGCAGGTAGTGTTTAAGAGCTGTTAATTCTGTCTCATCGATATCTTTATTTACAAGATAAAGTTGAGCTGTATTAACTGTTACTTTACTTGAACTACCTAATAATAATATTGCTTCTTGAGAACTAGCTGCACGTTGATCAAATTGACCAGGCAGAGATTCGATAGCAAAATAAGAATAACTGTCTAAATCATTTAAGAGAAATGCTCCATCTAAAAGATTATCTGTTACTTGTTCTGAAAAAATGTGTTTTTCAGCTTTTTCAATTAAACCCTCGTCTATTGAGAAAACATCATAAACTTGAATGATTCTAAGATCTTTTAAAGTTTCTAATTGCAGATTATGATTTAATTCTTTTACAAGTGACTCTGCCTTTACCTGAAAATCTTCTTTTTTCTCTACAAAAATACGTTTATCCATTTTATCTCCAATCCAAATAGTCCTACAGACCGTAGCAACTAGTTAGCCTAATCCATCACTGATTTCTTCTTATTTTAATGCTTTTAATTTTTCGTAAACAACTTGATAAACATCTGTTAGACTACCAAGATTTCTTCTGAAAACATCTTTATCCATATGATTTCCTTGGGCATCCCATAAGCGACAATTATCTGGTGAAAACTCATCAGCCAAAATAATTTTGCCATCCTTGTCAAAACCAAACTCAAGTTTAAAATCAATCAGATGTAACTCAATGGCATTAAACCATTTCGTTAAGAGCTCATTAATACGACGAGTTTCTTCTTTAATATAGTCAACTTGCTCAGCAGTCGCAATGCCTAATAGCTTCACGTGGTCATCATTCATAAAAGGATCATCAAGTTCATCATTTTTATAGTAGAACTCAATAATAGGATTTGCCAGCGAACTACCTTCTTCAATGCTGAAACGTTTTGAAAAAGAACCCGCAGCTATATTACGTAAAACCACTTCTAAAGGAATAATCGTTACCTTCTTGTTTAATTGTTCCGTATCTGAAACCTGCTTAATAAAATGCGTTGCAATTCCAGCCTCATTCAGACGAGAAAAAATAAGGGATGATATTTTATTATTTAAAACACCTTTTCCTTCGATGGTTTCTTTCCGTGCTCCATTCAACATTGTTGCTTGATCCTTATACACAGACTTTATGACATTATCATCCTCTGTAGAGTAGATATCTTTTGCTTTGCCTGTATAAATTAGTTCTTCTGGCATGAATTGTTCGCCTTTCATATGCTTTTTTATAAAGAATAACATATATCAGCAACATATTCAACATTTTATTAATGAATTACAAAAGAATAAATATAACGTTCGTTTTTAGATAAAAAAAGAGGAGCATAAGCTCCTCTTTGGTAATTTAGTTCAAACGATTAGAAATATATGTAATCATATCACCAACAGTTTTCATATCTTCCGCATCTTCATCTGGGATACTAATGTTGAAATCATCTTCAACATTAATAATAAATTCTGTTAATTTGATTGAATCAGCATCTAAATCTTTTTCAAAATTAGTTGACTCATTAATTTCAGGTAATTCATTCGCTTCAATTTCTTGAATGATTCTTGTTAGTCTTTCTAAAATATCATTTCTCGTCATCAGTTTGTGTCTCCTTAGCAAATTCCTCAACTAATTGTCCAACAACATCTGTTTCCAACATAGTACGGATTTGTTTAATAGTATAAAAAATTGATTTCGCGTCACTAGAACCATGTGATTTTACAACTGGTGCTTTTAAACCAAAAAGTACGGCACCACCGGCGCCAGAGTAATCTAAGGAATTTTTCATATCTTTTAAACTGCCTTTTAACAGTAATGCACCTAGTTTAGCCTTAAAACCACCTGATTTAATTGATGTTTTTAGTTGTGACATAATACCACTAGCCGTTCCTTCAATTGATTTCAAAACAGCGTTTCCCGTGAAACCATCAGCAACCACAACATCACAAACACCTGACATCAAGTCACGTGCTTCAACGTTTCCAACAAAATTGATTTCTTTTTCTTCTGATAGAAGTGCAAAGGTTTCCTTACGTAAGGGATCACCTTTCATTTCTTCAGTTCCATTATTTAATAAACCAACACGAGGATTGGCAAGTCCACGGACATTTTTAGCATAGAAAGAACCCAAGATAGCAAATTGGTGCAGGTGTGAAGCTGTATTTTCAGCATTAGCACCTAAATCTAACATATCAAAGCCTGCTTGGTTTGTGGTTGGCAAAGTAGACAATAAGCCTGGACGATCAACACCTTTAATTCTACCAACAACAAATAAACCTGCGGCTAATAAAGCACCTGTATTGCCGGCTGAGAGAACTGCATCAGCCTCTCCATCTTTGACTGCTCGCGCTGCTAACACCATTGAGGCATTTTTCTTACGTCTAATTGCCTTAGCGGGCTCATCATCAGAATTGATTTTTTCATCAGTATGGAAAATTGTCACTCGATCAGACTCTTTTAAATACTCTTTAATCTTAGTTTGGTCACCATAAAGTTGAACTTCAATATCTGAAAAAACTTCAATAGCTTGATTGACACCTTCTATAATTGCTTTCGGGGCATTGTCGCCACCCATAGCATCAACTGCAATTCTTTTCATCCTTGCTCCTTTTTACCGTATCATATTAAGATAAAACAATGTAATTATTATAGCACAATCTGTAGGAGTTTGACACCATCTAGACTAATGGGGAATTGCTGCGCAGCCCCACCAAAAGAGAGCCTAGCATATGCTAAACTCCCAAAATTAATTATCCTCTGAGCTGGGCTTCATAATTTGTCCCCATGTGGACAAGTCGTCAATAAATTTTTTACTCTTTAGATGAATTCCGACATAATCGTCATACAATTCATCAATAAACAAACGGAGTTTTTCCTTCATTTCCGGTTTTAAAGAAATAACTTTCAACTCATCAAAGTGAATGGCTTGAAACTGATCTAATAAGTAAACTACATTTGGATCTAAGTGATTTCTGTGAATATCTTCATGATAGTGCTGTGGACAAAGTACACCTGAATATTTATGCGAAAAATCAAAAGGCAGTCCTGTCTGGTGACAAAAGACACAATCATGAAAATTTAATCTGACCCCAAAGCGATCCAATATTTGAACCTCAAAGATGTTAGTCATTACTTCATAATCTAAACCCTCTTCCATTAAATCTAAAGTCTTTTTAAGAAAGGCAAAGAGTTGTGCATCAATCTCATTATCTTTTAAAGCTGCATCGGTTAAAGCCGTAATATAAGTGGCATAAGACAAGGTAAAAATATCTTGATTAATTTTTTTATAAGTTTCCACTTGATTATAATCTTCTATATAAGATAAGCCAATGTCGTTTAATTTTAAGATAAAATCAGCGGCTGTTAGGGGCTGAATCACTGAACTTAACTTGGATTTCCCTGCATGCTTAACAAAAAACATCCGTTTGCCAGCTTGCTCAGTGAAGATTTTAACTAACTTATCATCTTCTCGAAAGTTCTTATTATATAGAACAATACCATGTGACTGACTAGTTTCCATAATGTGTCATATAGTCTTTCAAACGTTCCATAGCAGTTTCAATTGTTTCCATACTAGCTGCATAGCTCAGACGTACATAGCCCTCACCAAATGGACCAAAAGCAATCCCTGGAATAAAAGCAAGAGCTTGCTGTCTCGCTAATTCCTGACAGAATTTGAAGGAGTCATTTTCACCAAATCCTTGTGGAATTTTAGCAAATATATAAAAAGCACCATCTGGCTTAATCATCGAAAAGCCCATCTCAATCATCTTTTCAATGATATAATCACGACGTCTGATATACTGTTCCTTCATTGGTTGAGTATCATTTTTACCAACGGTTAATGCTTCAATGCCCGCATATTGAGCCATAGTTGTGGCAGCAGTTACCAGATACTGGTGACTCTTGATAACCTGTGCTGCAATCGTCTCATGCGTAAAGATAAACCCAATACGCCACCCAGTCATAGCATGCGATTTAGATAAGCCATTAACTAAAATAGTTTGTTCAGGAAGGTACTCTGCAATGGAAACATGATTTTGATCAGTATAATTTAATTCAGAATAAACTTCATCACTAACCACAAAAACATTATATTTTGCCAAGACTTCAGCAAAAGACTTGATCTGCTCTCTAGAATAGGTCATCCCAGTGGGATTTGTTGGATAGTTGAGTAATACAGCTTTTACTTTATCTCCTTGGGCAATAAGGGCCTCCTCTAAAACCTCAGGAGTTAATACGAAGTTGTTTGGAGTGGTATCTATTTCGACAATCCTAGCTCCCGCAAGTGTCACAATTGGTTCATAGCCAGGGTAGGCTGGCGCAGGAAGTAAAACAACATCCTCCTCTTCCAAGATAGTCATCAGAGAAGCTGACAAAGCCTCTGTTGCACCAATAGTTACCATAACCTCTGTTTCAGGTTTATAATTCAAATTGTATTTCACTTTAACGAAATCAGCGGCTGCTTGTCTTAATGCAAGAAGACCACTCATACCTGTATAATGAGATTGATTGTCATCTATAGCTTTTTTGGCTGCTTCTTTGACATGGTCAGGAGTTGCAAAATCTGGTTCACCTAAAGTTAATTTTAAAATACCTGGTACATCAGAAATCGATTGATCAAATTGACGAATCAAAGAAATTTCTATCTTACCTAAATTCTTATTAAAACGATTACTTAAATCCATATGGGACCTCCCCCAAAAAATAATACTACCATTATACACAAAATTCTGATACTTTTATAGCACTTCTGAAAAGAAATCAAAAAAGAGTAGTCATATTGACTACCCCTTGCTTATTTTTCAATTTCAAAAAGAGGTGATAAAGGACGTTTTTCGTGGATTCTAATAATTGCATCGGCAATCAAATCAGCGATTGAAATCATTTCAATCTTATCAATTAAACGTTCTTCAGATATTGCAATCGTATCAAGAACAATTAATTTCTTAATCGCTGATTTTTCAATATTATCCATCGCAGGGCCTGATAAAACAGGGTGAGTACAAGAAGCATATACTTCAGTTGCACCAGCCTCAGCAAGTGCGTCAGCTGCATGACAAATCGTACCAGCCGTATCAATCATATCATCTATCAGAATACATTTTTTACCTGCAACATTCCCAATAATGTTCATAACTTCAGATGTATTCATTTTATCAACACTACGACGTTTATCAATAATTGCAATCGGTGTTTGAAGGAATTGTGCCAATTTACGTGCTCTTGTAACACCACCATGGTCCGGACTGACAACTACTACATCATCTCCAACTAAGTCATGACGATCAAAGTACTCGGCAATTAGAGGTGCACCCATTAAATGATCTACTGGGATATCAAAGAAGCCTTGAATTTGAGCAGCATGCAAATCTACTGTTAAAAGACGATCCACACCAGCAACTTCTAACATATTAGCGACTAATTTAGAAGTAATCGGTTCACGAGAGCGAGCTTTTCTATCTTGACGTGCATAACCATAGTAAGGCATAACTACACTTACTTTTTCAGCACTTGCCCGTTTAAGTGCATCAACCATAATTAATATTTCCATCAAGTTATCATTTACTGGTGAACTTGTTGATTGTAAAATAAAAACATGATGACCACGAATTGACTCTTCAATGTTTACTTGAATTTCCCCATCAGAAAACTGACGAACTGTAGATTTTCCCATTTGAATACCCATTGATGATGCTACACGTTCAGCTAGTTCTTTGTTAGAAGACAGCGCAAACAATTTTAAATCCGAATAAGACATTATTTCCTCCAAAGTTTTAATCCTATACCATTTTAACCCTTTTGCTTTAATATTTCAAATGATTTTAGGATTTCATAAAAAAAGACCAGCTGAAGCTGGTCGTTATTTTTAGTTTGGTAAGATGTATACAGCACCACTTGGATTAAACCATCCACGATAGTTGCCGATTGACATATTTCCATTATAATTTGATTCCATAACTTGGATGTTTGAAGAACTTTGAACAGATGTAACTAAAGCTACGTGTCCATATCCACCACCCCAAACTGCTACTGCGCCAGCTACTGGTGTTGAACTAATTCTGTATCCAGCTGCTGCTGCAGAGGATGCCCATTGTCCACCATTACCCCAATAGTCGCCAACCCAAGGTGCCATTGATTTAACGCCCCAAGTACATTGTCCAACTGGATATGTATTTGCTGTTCCATATGATACTTTTGGTGTTGACACAGTTGTTGTTTGTTGTGGTGTTGTTGATTGCACAGGTGCAGCTGATTGTGCAGCTGGTGCTGTTGATTGAGCAGGCGCAGCTGATTGTGCAGCTGGTGCTTGTGATTGAGCAGGCGCAGCTGATTGTGCAGCTGGTGCTTGTGCTTGTGCAGGTGCAGCTGGTGCTTGTGCAGGTGCAGCTGATGCTTGTGATTGAGCAGGTGCAGCAGATTCAGCAGCTTGTTGTGCTTCTACAGCAGCTTGTGCTTTAGCAACAGATTCTGCTTGTGCTTCAGCTTGTGCTTCAGCTTGTGCTTGTGCTTCAGCTTGTGCTTTAGCAGCTTCTGCAGCTTTAACTTCAGCTTCATGTTTTTGAGAAACCAATGTTGCTTTATCATTTTGAGCTGTTGCCATTTTAGCTGATAAATCTAATTTAGCGACTTCTAAATCTGCTTGTTGAGTTTCTAATGAAACTTTATTAGCAGAAATAGTTTCCATATTAGCAGCTACAGTATTAATTGCATTTTGATTTTCAGTTTGCTTTTTATTAAGAGCAACTTTATCTGCTTTTTGTTGATTTAACATTTTGGCATTCGCAGAAACAACTTCGCGAATAGCTACAACACGATTAATAGCATCAGATACAGTTTTAGAGTTTAAAAGTGTATTTAAATAGCTAGTTGTAGTATTTCCTTTTTGTGCACTACGTGCTTGTTTTTTCAAGGCTTCGTTACGTGCAACTATTTTACTAGATAGTGCTTGAATTTCTTCTGCTAATTTAGCTGATTTAGCTTGAAGTGCTTCATTTTCAAGTGCCAAACTATCTTGTTGAGTTTGCAAAGTACCAATTTGACCTTGAATTGCAGTTACTTGTTCTTGTGCAGCTGTTTGTTCTGCATTTAAGTTTGTGATAATCGTATCTTGCGCAGCAATTTTTGAATCAAAATCATCTGCTCCGACAGTTGTTGCTGCTCCAAGGGTAACACCACTTACAAGAACGGCTGATAAAATTCTCTTTTTCATTTAAAAAAACTACTCCTTTTTCGATAAGACATATTATATTGTATCAGAAAATACATGAAATAATATTACGCATGTGTTACAGTTCTGTGTAATAATTAATAAATAAATCGGTTCAAATATGTATTAATTGTTACAAAAAGGAAAATATTCACAATTAAACTTGGAAGTAATTCGTAAGTGATAAAAAATGTCCATGAAAGGCTTGTAAAATCTAGAGATCGAACTATTAAAAAACAAATAAAATTAACTAAAAATAAGTAAATCGAAAACAATAATGTGGATTGAATTTTTGAATTTTTTTCCAAATATTTTGTAAAAATATACAAAAATGATATTGAAACTGGAAAGGCAATAACCATGATTCCTAAATAATCAAAATAATAATAATCATAAATCATACCCAATATTAGAGATAAAGGAAATGCTATAAAATATCCAATTTGTTGAGACAAATAAAAGATAAAAATAAAAAATAGGAAGATAGATATGTGAGTCTCACTCGTAAAAAATGTATTAATTAATTCCGAAATGTGTGGATCAATAAGCATTATTGGAATCAGTAATAAAAAATATATAGTTAGTTTTAACTTATTCATGTTTAGTTATCTCTTCCTAATACATATAAATAATCAATTTGTTTAAAATTAGCACCTAAAGATATATAAATTCTTCGATCCAATTTATCATTAGCTTTCATCTCATTTTTCACTTTCCCGATTGAAATATCGGGAACTGTAACTCCATCTAAACCGCTTGTATAAACTTTATCACCTTTTGTTATAGTTACATTAGAATTGAATTCGCTTGCAACCATTAGCTTTGTCTCTTTATTATAAGTTTTTAAATTGCCGAAAATAGTTTCTTTTTTTCCAACAATTTTTATTGGTAAGTTGAAATTTTTTCCACTTGTTAATAAGTTAACATGTGAGCTATCGTCCGAAATATTACTAATACTACCTATTAAATACTTACCATTAACCACAGTCATGGAATTATTTATTCCATCTTGTTTGCCACCCTTAATAATAAGAGAGTCAGACCAACTATACGGATTTCTGACTAATATTTCACTTACTTTTTTAAAAGATGCATTCGTTTCTAGATTTAATATTGCCCTCAAAGAAGCATTTTTTCTTTTCAAGCTTTTTAGTTGTTCTACATTTGTTGACTCATTTTCTAATTTCAACTTTAAGCTTCTATTGTCCTTATAGGTACTAAATAAATGTTGAACTTTTCCTATAGATGATTTTGTTTTGTTAAATGGAATTGAAATAATGTTATCTACTTTTGATAACCCACTACTAGTATATGATGAGACATAAGGCGAGACTTTAGATGAAAATACAAGAAACAGAATAGCTAATAATATACTAACTGTTGTCATCCAAAAGAAAAATTTTGATAGTTTATGCTTATTCACTGATGCCTCCTAAAAATGATAAAAAAAAAACGATATATCTATAAGATATTCTCGTTTATTAATACGGAGAATAAGGGATTCGAACCCTTGCGCCAGTTACCCGACCTAACGATTTAGCAAACCGTCCTCTTCAGCCTCTTGAGTAATTCTCCAAAATAATAATGGGCACGAGTGGACTCGAACCACCGACCTCACGCTTATCAGGCGTGCGCTCTAACCACCTGAGCTACGCGCCCAAGCCTATAGCTTGGGTAAAACTATAAAGCGGGTGACGAGAATCGAACTCGCGACAACAGCTTGGAAGGCTGTAGTTTTACCACTAAACTACACCCGCTAATAATGGCGCGAGACGGAATCGAACCGCCGACACATGGAGCTTCAATCCATTGCTCTACCAACTGAGCTACCGAGCCATCAACAAATCTATGTTTATTGCGGGAGCAGGATTTGAACCTACGACCTTCGGGTTATGAGCCCGACGAGCTACCTAACTGCTCCATCCCGCGATATTAAAAAGGAGGATGTGGGATTCGAACCCACGCACGCTTTTACACGCCTGACGGTTTTCAAGACCGTTCCCTTCAGCCGGACTTGGGTAATCCTCCATGTTTATGGACCTTGTAGGACTCGAACCTACGACCGCTCGGTTATGAGCCGAGTGCTCTAACCAGTTGAGCTAAAGGTCCAAGTAATCCATAAAAATAATAGCGGCGAAGGGGATCGAACCCCCGACCTTCCGGGTATGAACCGGACGCTCTAGCCATCTGAGCTACACCGCCATCAATCGGGAAGACAGGATTCGAACCTGCGACACCTTGGTCCCAAACCAAGTACTCTACCAAGCTGAGCTACTTCCCGAATTGATGCACCCTAGAGGAGTCGAACCTCTAACCGCCTGATTCGTAGTCAGGTACTCTATCCAGTTGAGCTAAGGGTGCTACTTATTAAATTAATGCCGAGGACCGGAATCGAACCGGTACGATGATAACCATCGCAGGATTTTAAGTCCTGTGCGTCTGCCAGTTCCGCCACCCCGGCTATACCTCTAAAGCGAACGACGGGATTCGAACCCGCGACCCCCACCTTGGCAAGGTGATGTTCTACCACTGAACTACGTTCGCAACTATTTAAAAAAATGCCGGCTACATGATTTGAACACGCGACCCTCTGATTACAAATCAGATGCTCTACCAACTGAGCTAAGCCGGCTTATTATCTTTATGCGGGTTAAGGGACTTGAACCCCCACGCCGTTAAGCGCCAGATCCTAAATCTGGTGCGTCTGCCAATTCCGCCAAACCCGCTTAAGATGACCCGTACTGGGCTCGAACCAGTGACCCATTGATTAAAAGTCAATTGCTCTACCAACTGAGCTAACGAGTCTTCATTGAATCTAAATCCAATTAAAAATGAAACCAGATTAATATCGATTTCAACGGTCCCGACGGGAATCGAACCCGCGATCTTCGCCGTGACAGGGCGACGTGATAACCGCTACACTACGGGACCTTTATGGGAGTTAACGGGTTCGAACCGCTGACCCTCTGCTTGTAAGGCAGATGCTCTCCCAGCTGAGCTAAACTCCCAATGAGTATTCTTTAAGCTAAGCGACTTCCGTATCTAACAGGGGGCAACCCCCAACTACTTCAGGCGTTCTAGGGCTTAACTACTGTGTTCGGCATGGGTACAGGTGTATCTCCTAGGCTATCGTCACTTAACTTTGAGTCCACTCAAAATTGAATATCTATATTCTAACAAGTTTGACCAAAACTGTCAATAAACTATTTGTTCATACTTATCTTAGGATAAGTCCTCGAGCTATTAGTATTAGTCCGCTTCATATATCGCTATACTTCCACTTCTAACCTATCTACCTGATCATCTCTCAGGGCTCTTACTGATATAAAATCATGGGAAATCTCATCTTGAGGGGGGCTTCGCACTTAGATGCTTTCAGCGCTTATCCCTTCCCTACATAGCTACCCAGCGATGCCTTTGGCAAGACAACTGGTACACCAGCGGTAAGTCCACTCTGGTCCTCTCGTACTAGGAGCAGATCCTCTCAAATTTCCTACGCCCGCGACGGATAGGGACCGAACTGTCTCACGACGTTCTGAACCCAGCTCGCGTGCCGCTTTAATGGGCGAACAGCCCAACCCTTGGGACCGACTACAGCCCCAGGATGCGACGAGCCGACATCGAGGTGCCAAACCTCCCCGTCGATGTGAACTCTTGGGGGAGATAAGCCTGTTATCCCCAGGGTAGCTTTTATCCGTTGAGCGATGGCCCTTCCATGCGGAACCACCGGATCACTAAGCCCGACTTTCGTCCCTGCTCGAGTTGTAACTCTCGCAGTCAAGCTCCCTTATACCTTTACACTCTACGATTGATTTCCAACCAATCTGAGGGAACCTTTGGGCGCCTCCGTTACCTTTTAGGAGGCGACCGCCCCAGTCAAACTGCCCGTCAGACACTGTCTCCGATAGGGTTAACCTATCTGGGTTAGAGTAGCCATAACACAAGGGTAGTATCCCAACATTGCCTCAGACGAAACTGGCGTCCCGTCTTCAATGGCTCCTACCTATCCTGTACATGTGGTACAGATACTCAATATCAAACTGCAGTAAAGCTCCATGGGGTCTTTCCGTCCTGTCGCGGGTAACCTGCATCTTCACAGGTACTAAAATTTCACCGAGTCTCTCGTTGAGACAGTGCCCAAATCATTACGCCTTTCGTGCGGGTCGGAACTTACCCGACAAGGAATTTCGCTACCTTAGGACCGTTATAGTTACGGCCGCCGTTTACTGGGGCTTCAATTCATACCTTCGCTTACGCTAAGCACTCCTCTTAACCTTCCAGCACCGGGCAGGCGTCACCCCCTATACATCATCTTACGATTTAGCAGAGAGCTGTGTTTTTGATAAACAGTTGCTTGGGCCTATTCACTGCGGCTGACGCTAACGCCAGCACCCCTTCTCCCGAAGTTACGGGGTCATTTTGCCGAGTTCCTTAACGAGAGTTCTCTCGATCACCTGAGGCTACTCGCCTCGACTACCTGTGTCGGTTTGCGGTACGGGTAGTATGTAATTAAACGCTAGAAGCTTTTCTTGGCAGTGTGACATCACTAACTTCGCTACTTAATTTCGCTCCTCATCACAGCTCAATGTATTAGGTATAAGCATTTGACTCATACCACACCTCACTGCTTGAACGTGCTCTTCCATTCGCACGCTTTAGTTAGCCTACTGCGTCCCTCCATCACTTTACATACTAGTACAGGAATATCAACCTGTTGGCCATCGAATACACCTTTCGGTCTCTCCTTAGGTCCCGACTAACCCAGGGCGGACGAGCCTTCCCCTGGAAACCTTAGTCTTACGGTGGACAGGATTCTCACCTGTCTTTCGCTACTCATACCGGCATTCTCACTTCTATGCGTTCCAGCACTCCTCACGGTATACCTTCTTCACACATAGAACGCTCTCCTACCATTACCTCTAAAGGTAATCCACAGCTTCGGTAAATTGTTTTAGCCCCGGTACATTTTCGGCGCAGGGTCACTCGACTAGTGAGCTATTACGCACTCTTTGAATGAATAGCTGCTTCTAAGCTAACATCCTAGTTGTCTGTGCAACCCCACATCCTTTTCCACTTAACAATTATTTTGGGACCTTAGCTGGTGGTCTGGGCTGTTTCCCTTTCGACTACGGATCTTAGCACTCGCAGTCTGACTGCCGATTATATCTCGTTGGCATTCGGAGTTTATCTGAGATTGGTAATCCGGGATGGACCCCTCACCCAAACAGTGCTCTACCTCCAAGAGACTTAACATCGACGCTAGCCCTAAAGCTATTTCGGAGAGAACCAGCTATCTCCAAGTTCGTTTGGAATTTCTCCGCTACCCACAAGTCATCCAAGCACTTTTCAACGTGCCCTGGTTCGGTCCTCCAGTGAGTTTTACCTCACCTTCAACCTGCTCATGGGTAGGTCACATGGTTTCGGGTCTACAACATGATACTAAGTCGCCCTATTAAGACTCGGTTTCCCTACGGCTCCGTCTCTTCAACTTAACCTCGCATCATATCGTAACTCGCCGGTTCATTCTACAAAAGGCACGCTCTCACCCATTAACGGGCTCGAACTTGTTGTAGGCACACGGTTTCAGGTTCTATTTCACTCCCCTTCCGGGGTGCTTTTCACCTTTCCCTCACGGTACTGGTTCACTATCGGTCACTAGAGAGTATTTAGGGTTGGGAGATGGTCCTCCCAGATTCCGACGAGATTTCGCGTGTCTCGCCGTACTCAGGATACTGCTAGAGTCATTTACTATTTTAAATACGAGGCTATTACTCTCTTTGGCTTACCTTCCCAGGTAATTCTTCTATAGTATTTGATCCCACGTCGCAGTCCTACAACCCCGAGGAGTAAACTCCTCGGTTTGCCCTTCTGCCGTTTCGCTCGCCGCTACTAAGGCAATCGCGTTTGCTTTCTCTTCCTGCAGCTACTTAGATGTTTCAGTTCACTGCGTCTTCCTTCTCATGACCTTAACAGTCATGGATGACATGCATTACATGCCGGGTTCCCCCATTCGGACATCTCTGGATCAAAGCTTACTTACAGCTCCCCAAAGCATTTCGTCGTTAGTCACGTCCTTCATCGGCTTCTAGTGCCAAGGCATCCACCGTGCGCCCTTATTAACTTAACCTTATTTCCAGTCTTTCGACCTTCTTTTAATTTTTTTTAATATGTTCGCGTTTATCTTTTTTTCGGTTTATTTCTTGTTACTTTTTTCTACAATTAATTTCTTAATTGTGGAATTTGATATAGATATTCAATTTTCAATGGACTATGTTAGGATTTTTATCCTACTTATCTAGTTGAACACGAGATTAATTTCTTAAGAAATTTCGGCAAGCCGAACATCTCTTTGTATCCTAGATAATGGAGCCTAGCGGGATCGAACCGCTGACCTCCTGCGTGCAAAGCAGGCGCTCTCCCAGCTGAGCTAAGGCCCCGACTAATAAACTGGTTGTTACATTATTAGTGGTGTTTCTATCTCATTACTTTAATAAGACCTCTCAAAACTAAATAAGACTTTTCCTAACGTGCTTCCATTTCCTTAGAAAGGAGGTGATCCAGCCGCACCTTCCGATACGGCTACCTTGTTACGACTTCACCCCAATCATCTATCCCACCTTAGGCGGCTGGCTCCTATTAGGTTACCTCACCGACTTCGGGTGTTACAAACTCTCGTGGTGTGACGGGCGGTGTGTACAAGGCCCGGGAACGTATTCACCGCGGCGTGCTGATCCGCGATTACTAGCGATTCCGACTTCATGTAGGCGAGTTGCAGCCTACAATCCGAACTGAGATTGGCTTTAAGAGATTAGCTTGCCGTCACCGGCTTGCGACTCGTTGTACCAACCATTGTAGCACGTGTGTAGCCCAGGTCATAAGGGGCATGATGATTTGACGTCATCCCCACCTTCCTCCGGTTTATTACCGGCAGTCTCGCTAGAGTGCCCAACTTAATGATGGCAACTAACAATAGGGGTTGCGCTCGTTGCGGGACTTAACCCAACATCTCACGACACGAGCTGACGACAACCATGCACCACCTGTCACCTCTGTCCCGAAGGAAAGTCCTATCTCTAGGACGGTCAGAGGGATGTCAAGACCTGGTAAGGTTCTTCGCGTTGCTTCGAATTAAACCACATGCTCCACCGCTTGTGCGGGCCCCCGTCAATTCCTTTGAGTTTCAACCTTGCGGTCGTACTCCCCAGGCGGAGTGCTTAATGCGTTAGCTGCGGCACTAAGCCCCGGAAAGGGCCTAACACCTAGCACTCATCGTTTACGGCGTGGACTACCAGGGTATCTAATCCTGTTTGCTCCCCACGCTTTCGAGCCTCAGCGTCAGTTACAGACCAGAGAGCCGCTTTCGCCACCGGTGTTCCTCCATATATCTACGCATTTCACCGCTACACATGGAATTCCACTCTCCCCTTCTGCACTCAAGTTATCCAGTTTCCAAAGCGAACCATGGTTGAGCCACGGCCTTTAACTTCAGACTTAAATAACCGCCTGCGCTCGCTTTACGCCCAATAAATCCGGACAACGCTCGAGACCTACGTATTACCGCGGCTGCTGGCACGTAGTTAGCCGTCCCTTTCTGGTTAGTTACCGTCACGTAATGGATTTTCCACTCCCATTACCGTTCTTCTCTAACAACAGAGCTTTACGATCCGAAAACCTTCTTCACTCACGCGGCGTTGCTCGGTCAGGGTTGCCCCCATTGCCGAAGATTCCCTACTGCTGCCTCCCGTAGGAGTCTGGGCCGTGTCTCAGTCCCAGTGTGGCCGATCACCCTCTCAGGTCGGCTATGTATCGTGGCCTTGGTGAGCCGTTACCTCACCAACTAGCTAATACAACGCAGGTCCATCTCATAGTGAAGCAATTGCTCCTTTTAAATTTAGTACATGAGTACTTAATTGTCATGCGGTATTAGCTATCGTTTCCAATAGTTATCCCCCGCTATGAGGTAGGTTACCTACGCGTTACTCACCCGTTCGCAACTCATCTGACTAGTGCAAGCACCAGTCTTCAGCGTTCTACTTGCATGTATTAGGCACGCCGCCAGCGTTCGTCCTGAGCCAGGATCAAACTCTCATTTATATGTTAATTTGATGTTTAACTCATTCTTATCTGTCGCTGACAGATTTATTGTTTTTTTTGTTACTTAATTGACAGGTAATATGCATAAACATATCACCCTGCACGTTTGGTTTTTGTCTTATTCAGTTCTCAAAGGTCTTCTTATTTATTCTTTTTAAATAAATAACATCGGGAAGACAGGATTCGAACCTGCGACACCTTGGTCCCAAACCAAGTACTCTACCAAGCTGAGCTACTTCCCGAATTGATGCACCCTAGAGGAGTCGAACCTCTAACCGCCTGATTCGTAGTCAGGTACTCTATCCAGTTGAGCTAAGGGTGCTACTTATTAAATTAATGCCGAGGACCGGAATCGAACCGGTACGATGATAACCATCGCAGGATTTTAAGTCCTGTGCGTCTGCCAGTTCCGCCACCCCGGCTATACCTCTAAAGCGAACGACGGGATTCGAACCCGCGACCCCCACCTTGGCAAGGTGATGTTCTACCACTGAACTACGTTCGCAACTATTTAAAAAAATGCCGGCTACATGATTTGAACACGCGACCCTCTGATTACAAATCAGATGCTCTACCAACTGAGCTAAGCCGGCTTATTATCTTTATGCGGGTTAAGGGACTTGAACCCCCACGCCGTTAAGCGCCAGATCCTAAATCTGGTGCGTCTGCCAATTCCGCCAAACCCGCTTAAGATGACCCGTACTGGGCTCGAACCAGTGACCCATTGATTAAAAGTCAATTGCTCTACCAACTGAGCTAACGAGTCTTCATTGAATCTAAATCCAATTAAAAATGAAACCAGATTAATATCGATTTCAACGGTCCCGACGGGAATCGAACCCGCGATCTTCGCCGTGACAGGGCGACGTGATAACCGCTACACTACGGGACCTTTATGGGAGTTAACGGGTTCGAACCGCTGACCCTCTGCTTGTAAGGCAGATGCTCTCCCAGCTGAGCTAAACTCCCAATGAGTATTCTTTAAGCTAAGCGACTTCCGTATCTAACAGGGGGCAACCCCCAACTACTTCAGGCGTTCTAGGGCTTAACTACTGTGTTCGGCATGGGTACAGGTGTATCTCCTAGGCTATCGTCACTTAACTTTGAGTCCACTCAAAATTGAATATCTATATTCTAACAAGTTTGACCAAAACTGTCAATAAACTATTTGTTCATACTTATCTTAGGATAAGTCCTCGAGCTATTAGTATTAGTCCGCTTCATATATCGCTATACTTCCACTTCTAACCTATCTACCTGATCATCTCTCAGGGCTCTTACTGATATAAAATCATGGGAAATCTCATCTTGAGGGGGGCTTCGCACTTAGATGCTTTCAGCGCTTATCCCTTCCCTACATAGCTACCCAGCGATGCCTTTGGCAAGACAACTGGTACACCAGCGGTAAGTCCACTCTGGTCCTCTCGTACTAGGAGCAGATCCTCTCAAATTTCCTACGCCCGCGACGGATAGGGACCGAACTGTCTCACGACGTTCTGAACCCAGCTCGCGTGCCGCTTTAATGGGCGAACAGCCCAACCCTTGGGACCGACTACAGCCCCAGGATGCGACGAGCCGACATCGAGGTGCCAAACCTCCCCGTCGATGTGAACTCTTGGGGGAGATAAGCCTGTTATCCCCAGGGTAGCTTTTATCCGTTGAGCGATGGCCCTTCCATGCGGAACCACCGGATCACTAAGCCCGACTTTCGTCCCTGCTCGAGTTGTAACTCTCGCAGTCAAGCTCCCTTATACCTTTACACTCTACGATTGATTTCCAACCAATCTGAGGGAACCTTTGGGCGCCTCCGTTACCTTTTAGGAGGCGACCGCCCCAGTCAAACTGCCCGTCAGACACTGTCTCCGATAGGGTTAACCTATCTGGGTTAGAGTAGCCATAACACAAGGGTAGTATCCCAACATTGCCTCAGACGAAACTGGCGTCCCGTCTTCAATGGCTCCTACCTATCCTGTACATGTGGTACAGATACTCAATATCAAACTGCAGTAAAGCTCCATGGGGTCTTTCCGTCCTGTCGCGGGTAACCTGCATCTTCACAGGTACTAAAATTTCACCGAGTCTCTCGTTGAGACAGTGCCCAAATCATTACGCCTTTCGTGCGGGTCGGAACTTACCCGACAAGGAATTTCGCTACCTTAGGACCGTTATAGTTACGGCCGCCGTTTACTGGGGCTTCAATTCATACCTTCGCTTACGCTAAGCACTCCTCTTAACCTTCCAGCACCGGGCAGGCGTCACCCCCTATACATCATCTTACGATTTAGCAGAGAGCTGTGTTTTTGATAAACAGTTGCTTGGGCCTATTCACTGCGGCTGACGCTAACGCCAGCACCCCTTCTCCCGAAGTTACGGGGTCATTTTGCCGAGTTCCTTAACGAGAGTTCTCTCGATCACCTGAGGCTACTCGCCTCGACTACCTGTGTCGGTTTGCGGTACGGGTAGTATGTAATTAAACGCTAGAAGCTTTTCTTGGCAGTGTGACATCACTAACTTCGCTACTTAATTTCGCTCCTCATCACAGCTCAATGTATTAGGTATAAGCATTTGACTCATACCACACCTCACTGCTTGAACGTGCTCTTCCATTCGCACGCTTTAGTTAGCCTACTGCGTCCCTCCATCACTTTACATACTAGTACAGGAATATCAACCTGTTGGCCATCGAATACACCTTTCGGTCTCTCCTTAGGTCCCGACTAACCCAGGGCGGACGAGCCTTCCCCTGGAAACCTTAGTCTTACGGTGGACAGGATTCTCACCTGTCTTTCGCTACTCATACCGGCATTCTCACTTCTATGCGTTCCAGCACTCCTCACGGTATACCTTCTTCACACATAGAACGCTCTCCTACCATTACCTCTAAAGGTAATCCACAGCTTCGGTAAATTGTTTTAGCCCCGGTACATTTTCGGCGCAGGGTCACTCGACTAGTGAGCTATTACGCACTCTTTGAATGAATAGCTGCTTCTAAGCTAACATCCTAGTTGTCTGTGCAACCCCACATCCTTTTCCACTTAACAATTATTTTGGGACCTTAGCTGGTGGTCTGGGCTGTTTCCCTTTCGACTACGGATCTTAGCACTCGCAGTCTGACTGCCGATTATATCTCGTTGGCATTCGGAGTTTATCTGAGATTGGTAATCCGGGATGGACCCCTCACCCAAACAGTGCTCTACCTCCAAGAGACTTAACATCGACGCTAGCCCTAAAGCTATTTCGGAGAGAACCAGCTATCTCCAAGTTCGTTTGGAATTTCTCCGCTACCCACAAGTCATCCAAGCACTTTTCAACGTGCCCTGGTTCGGTCCTCCAGTGAGTTTTACCTCACCTTCAACCTGCTCATGGGTAGGTCACATGGTTTCGGGTCTACAACATGATACTAAGTCGCCCTATTAAGACTCGGTTTCCCTACGGCTCCGTCTCTTCAACTTAACCTCGCATCATATCGTAACTCGCCGGTTCATTCTACAAAAGGCACGCTCTCACCCATTAACGGGCTCGAACTTGTTGTAGGCACACGGTTTCAGGTTCTATTTCACTCCCCTTCCGGGGTGCTTTTCACCTTTCCCTCACGGTACTGGTTCACTATCGGTCACTAGAGAGTATTTAGGGTTGGGAGATGGTCCTCCCAGATTCCGACGAGATTTCGCGTGTCTCGCCGTACTCAGGATACTGCTAGAGTCATTTACTATTTTAAATACGAGGCTATTACTCTCTTTGGCTTACCTTCCCAGGTAATTCTTCTATAGTATTTGATCCCACGTCGCAGTCCTACAACCCCGAGGAGTAAACTCCTCGGTTTGCCCTTCTGCCGTTTCGCTCGCCGCTACTAAGGCAATCGCGTTTGCTTTCTCTTCCTGCAGCTACTTAGATGTTTCAGTTCACTGCGTCTTCCTTCTCATGACCTTAACAGTCATGGATGACATGCATTACATGCCGGGTTCCCCCATTCGGACATCTCTGGATCAAAGCTTACTTACAGCTCCCCAAAGCATTTCGTCGTTAGTCACGTCCTTCATCGGCTTCTAGTGCCAAGGCATCC
This sequence comes from Streptococcus sp. FSL R7-0212, assembly GCF_038007985.1. Taxonomy (NCBI): domain Bacteria; kingdom Bacillati; phylum Bacillota; class Bacilli; order Lactobacillales; family Streptococcaceae; genus Streptococcus; species Streptococcus sp. FSL R7-0212. The sequence continues at coordinate 20,034 of NZ_JBBOYF010000001.1, read as the reverse complement.
ACCGTGCGCCCTTATTAACTTAACCTTATTTCCAGTCTTTCGACCTTCTTTTAATTTTTTTTAATATGTTCGCGTTTATCTTTTTTTCGGTTTATTTCTTGTTACTTTTTTCTACAATTAATTTCTTAATTGTGGAATTTGATATAGATATTCAATTTTCAATGGACTATGTTAGGATTTTTATCCTACTTATCTAGTTGAACACGAGATTAATTTCTTAAGAAATTTCGGCAAGCCGAACATCTCTTTGTATCCTAGATAATGGAGCCTAGCGGGATCGAACCGCTGACCTCCTGCGTGCAAAGCAGGCGCTCTCCCAGCTGAGCTAAGGCCCCGACTAATAAACTGGTTGTTACATTATTAGTGGTGTTTCTATCTCATTACTTTAATAAGACCTCTCAAAACTAAATAAGACTTTTCCTAACGTGCTTCCATTTCCTTAGAAAGGAGGTGATCCAGCCGCACCTTCCGATACGGCTACCTTGTTACGACTTCACCCCAATCATCTATCCCACCTTAGGCGGCTGGCTCCTATTAGGTTACCTCACCGACTTCGGGTGTTACAAACTCTCGTGGTGTGACGGGCGGTGTGTACAAGGCCCGGGAACGTATTCACCGCGGCGTGCTGATCCGCGATTACTAGCGATTCCGACTTCATGTAGGCGAGTTGCAGCCTACAATCCGAACTGAGATTGGCTTTAAGAGATTAGCTTGCCGTCACCGGCTTGCGACTCGTTGTACCAACCATTGTAGCACGTGTGTAGCCCAGGTCATAAGGGGCATGATGATTTGACGTCATCCCCACCTTCCTCCGGTTTATTACCGGCAGTCTCGCTAGAGTGCCCAACTTAATGATGGCAACTAACAATAGGGGTTGCGCTCGTTGCGGGACTTAACCCAACATCTCACGACACGAGCTGACGACAACCATGCACCACCTGTCACCTCTGTCCCGAAGGAAAGTCCTATCTCTAGGACGGTCAGAGGGATGTCAAGACCTGGTAAGGTTCTTCGCGTTGCTTCGAATTAAACCACATGCTCCACCGCTTGTGCGGGCCCCCGTCAATTCCTTTGAGTTTCAACCTTGCGGTCGTACTCCCCAGGCGGAGTGCTTAATGCGTTAGCTGCGGCACTAAGCCCCGGAAAGGGCCTAACACCTAGCACTCATCGTTTACGGCGTGGACTACCAGGGTATCTAATCCTGTTTGCTCCCCACGCTTTCGAGCCTCAGCGTCAGTTACAGACCAGAGAGCCGCTTTCGCCACCGGTGTTCCTCCATATATCTACGCATTTCACCGCTACACATGGAATTCCACTCTCCCCTTCTGCACTCAAGTTATCCAGTTTCCAAAGCGAACCATGGTTGAGCCACGGCCTTTAACTTCAGACTTAAATAACCGCCTGCGCTCGCTTTACGCCCAATAAATCCGGACAACGCTCGAGACCTACGTATTACCGCGGCTGCTGGCACGTAGTTAGCCGTCCCTTTCTGGTTAGTTACCGTCACGTAATGGATTTTCCACTCCCATTACCGTTCTTCTCTAACAACAGAGCTTTACGATCCGAAAACCTTCTTCACTCACGCGGCGTTGCTCGGTCAGGGTTGCCCCCATTGCCGAAGATTCCCTACTGCTGCCTCCCGTAGGAGTCTGGGCCGTGTCTCAGTCCCAGTGTGGCCGATCACCCTCTCAGGTCGGCTATGTATCGTGGCCTTGGTGAGCCGTTACCTCACCAACTAGCTAATACAACGCAGGTCCATCTCATAGTGAAGCAATTGCTCCTTTTAAATTTAGTACATGAGTACTTAATTGTCATGCGGTATTAGCTATCGTTTCCAATAGTTATCCCCCGCTATGAGGTAGGTTACCTACGCGTTACTCACCCGTTCGCAACTCATCTGACTAGTGCAAGCACCAGTCTTCAGCGTTCTACTTGCATGTATTAGGCACGCCGCCAGCGTTCGTCCTGAGCCAGGATCAAACTCTCATTTATATGTTAATTTGATGTTTAACTCATTCTTATCTGTCGCTGACAGATTTATTGTTTTTTTGTTACTTAATTGACAGGTAATATGCATAAACATATCACCCTGCACGTTTGGTTTTTGTCTTATTCAGTTCTCAAAGGTCTTCTTATCTCTTACGAGACAACTATTATATTCTATCAGGTCACAATGCCTTTGTCAATAGTTTTTTACTACTTTTGTTTGTTTTAAAACTATGACTCGGAGTTGTTTTGACAGCTTTATAAGTATAGCTATATTTCAATAGTTTGTCAATACTTTTTTCTTAATATTTCATTTTTTTACAAAACGATTTCACAAAAAAATCCCTATCGGGATTTTTATTTATTTTCTGTTGAATTTTTATAACCGTATATGATATAAATTAGTGTCCCAATAACCGTTGTCGTAATGAATGCAATCCATGTTACTTTCATATATTGACTCATGAATGACAAACAAATAATAATTGCCAATATAGGAAGAAAAGGTACAAACGGTGTTTTAAATTCTCCTTTTTTGGGATTTCCCATATCTTTTCTTAATTTAATAATTGCGATGGACATTATAATCAAATATGCCAAGGTACAGATATTTACAAATTCTGCCAAGCTTGCTAATGGAACTAAACCTGCACATACCATAGCTAAAATACAAACTAAAATTGTCGCATTTTTTGGAACAAAGCTTTTCTTTGTAATCTTACTAAGACTTCTTGGTAGGAGGCCATCACGACTAATTGAATACACAATCCTAGCAAGAGCGAAAGTCATTGATATACAAACAGTGATTAATGTTAGAACTGCAACAATTGATACATAGTTAGCAGCCCAACCTATTCCAATACTTCTAAGAGCAAACGAAACTGCATCAGGAACATTCAGTTTGGTGTAATGAACAATTCCTGTTAAAATCATTGTTACAATTATATAGAGAACAGTTACTATCATTAAAGATAGAGCAATTCCTTTTGGAATTGTTTTTTGTGGATCCTTAACTTCATCAACAGTCATAGAAATTGATTCAAATCCTAAAAAGGCAAAAAACATAACTGATGCCCCTGCAAAAATACCAGACTGACCACCGTAAATTTTTCCTAAACCAAATGGTGCAAAATTAGACCAATTTTCAGGTTTAATAAAGAAGATACCAACAATTATAAACAAGAACAATGCTGAAAACTTTAGAATTACTAATAAACTATTGAATCTTAATGCAGTTTTACTATTCATTAAAACAACAGACATTACGGCGAGCATAACAAGTACAGGAAGAATATCAATATAAGTTCCTTGACTGGGATTAAAAGTCCCATTTAACACCTTAGGAATCACTATTCCATAACTACTAAGAAGGCCTTTTAAATAACTTCCCCATCCCACTGCAACACTTGAAATTGCAGTTAAAAATTCCATTATGATATACCAGCCTACTATCCAAGCAGGAAATTCTCCTAAAGTTGCATAGACATAACTATAAGCTCCACCATTTGCAGGTATACGAGAAGCAAATTCAGCATAAAATAAAGCTAAAATACTTATGGCTAGTGCTGAAATTACAATTGAAATCATCAATGCTGGTCCTGCATACTGTGCAGCACCAATACCTGTTATTGTAAATATACCCGTTCCAACCATCGAACCTAGGCCTAAAAATATCAAGTCATTTACTTTTAAATGCCTTCTCATTTCAGTTTTACTTACACTATTATTCTTTTTTCGAAAAATTGTCATGTTCTTTTCCTTCTTTACTTGATTTCTAATAGTTTATCACAGCTCACAAGGAAAGTAAATTCCATAATAAAAGCCATTGAAATAGGATTTTAAACTTTTTCTAATGGCTTTTTTCACTATTCTTCTGTTGAATGTTCCTGTGATGATGGATTTTCATCTTCAGTAATCATTTTATCTTTAATTTCTTCATATGATAATGCATGAACATCATCATTATCTCCATCTTTATCCTCTGGCATTTTACCAGTTTCATAGATAGATTTAATTTGAGCAGCATCAAGAGTTTCATATTTTAATAATGCTTCTGCAATTAACTTATGAGTTTCTCTATTTTCATTAATAATGTCGGCTGCTTTATTACGAGCTTGATTTAATAATTCTCTTACTTCATCATCAATCATTTGTGCTGTTTGAGCAGAATATGATTTTTCAGTAGTCATTTGACCAGGCATCATAGCATGATTACCTTCATATTGAACTGGTCCAAGTTTTTCACTCATACCATATTCAGTAACCATAGCACGGGCCATTTGAGTTGCTTGTTCAAAGTCATTTGATGCACCAGTAGTTTGGGCATTAAAGATAATTTCCTCAGCAACACGTCCACCCATAAGACCAGCTAATTGTTCATTTAAGTCATCCTTAGATAGTAACATTTGATCTTCTTTAGGAAGGGCAATCATGTAACCACCCGCACGACCACGAGGAACAATTGTAACTTTATGAACAACACGCGCATTTGATAATGTTAAACCAACAATTGTATGCCCAGCCTCATGGTATGCAACCATTTCACGTTCGCGTTTCGAAATCGTACGATCTTTCTTAGAAGGTCCAGCAATAACACGATCTTCAGCCTCATCAATATCAGAAGCATCAATTTTCGTCTTATTTCGACGAGCAGCTACAAGCGCAGCTTCATTCAGAACGTTTTCTAAATCTGCACCCACAAAACCAGGGGTTTGTTGGGCAACAACTTTAAGATTAACGTCTTCATCAAGTGGTTTATTTTTTGCATGGACTTTAAGAATTGCTTCGCGTCCTTTAACATCTGGGCGACCAACTAAGACTTTTCTGTCAAAACGACCTGGTCTAAGCAGTGCAGGGTCTAATACATCACTACGGTTAGTTGCTGCAATAACGATGATGCTTTCATTACCTTCAAATCCATCCATTTCAATCAATAGTTGATTCAAAGTTTGTTCACGTTCATCGTTACCGCCACCCATACCAGCTCCGCGACGACGACCAACAGCATCGATTTCATCGATAAAGATAATTGCACGTTCAGCTTTCTTCGCATCCTCAAAAAGAGAACGGACACGGCTAGCACCGACCCCGACAAACATTTCAACGAAGTCAGAACCAGAAATACTAAAGAAAGGAACAGCTGCTTCACCAGCAACAGCTTTTGCAAGTAAAGTTTTACCAGTTCCGGGAGGCCCCTCTAAAAGAACACCAGACGGAATACGAGCACCCAAAGCTTTATATTTTTTTGGATTTTTAAGAAAATCAACAACTTCAACAAGTTCTTGTTTTTCTTCCTCTGCTCCTGCTACATCAGTAAAACGAACTTTAACATCGTCTTTATTTTGTGATTTAGCTTTATTTTTACCAAAACTCATTGCACCACGAGCGCCACCGCCACCTTGATTCATCATCATAATCATAAAACCAGCGAAAATGACAATAGGTAGGAAACTCATCAGCAATGAAATCCAAGTGCCGCTTGAACTTTCTGGCTTAACAGTAATTATTGTACCAGATTTATCAGCTGCACTCGTAACCTCTTTTAGTGTAGAATCTGTAGGTAATACTAAAGCATTAAATTCAGAAACTTCTCTAGCTGAACCAGGTCCAAAAAAGGAAATATTGGGATCAGATTTTACTTTTTTTGGCTTATCATATTCACCCTTAACTTGGATGATACTGCCACTTGGTTGATAAGTTATGCTTTTAACATCACCAGCCTTAACTTGTTTGATTAGCTTTGAATAACTAATCTGTTGGCTTTGTGTACTTGTTCCTTTTAAATAATATTGAAAACCTGTGATAACCACAACAATCAATAAAATATAAATGAAAGAATTTTTCACAAATCCGTTATTCTTATTATTTTTCATATAGTGATAATTGACCTTTTTCTATTTTGTATAGACTTCTTCTTTTAATACTCCAACGTACGGTAGATTACGATAGTTTTCCGCGTAATCTAAACCAAATCCTACAATAAATTCATTTGGTACATCATAACAAACATAGTCCGCATCTATATCGACAACACGACCTTCAGGTTTGTCAAACAAAGTAACAATTTTTACTGAATTAGCTTGACGGTATTTAAACATATCACGTAAATATTTCAAAGTACGTCCAGTATCAATAATATCTTCGACAAAGATAATATCTCTACCTTCAATATTTGTGTCCACATCTTTTAAGATTTGAACTTCACCACTACTTGTAGTACCGCCATGATAACTAGAAACGACCATGAAATCAATTTCAACATGAGTATCAATGTGCTTCATTAATTCAGCCATAAATGGAACTGATCCTTTTAAAACACCAACCATTAAAGGATTTTTCCCTTGATAATCTTCAGTTAGTTTTTGACCTAGTTCTTTTGTTTTGTTAATAATGTCTTCTTCTGAATAGAGGATTCTTTTAATATCTTGCTCCAGCATGATGTCACCTTTTTTCTAATTTTTCAACATACAGTTTAGCCAACATTATATCATGTTTAGATGCTTTTCTCAAATATGTTTTATCAGCAATAATAACAAATATAATCTGGTCATCTTGTAATCCAATTATAGCATTTTCTCGCTCTTTAGCAGTGAATTTGTCATCTATAAAGAGTCTTCTGATTTTTTTTGAAAATTGACCAAAATCAATTTTATCACCAGCCTGTCGTCCACGCAAGGTAATTGGTGTCATCTGATAGACTGGTATTTGAAATACACTATCTTGTTCTTGAGATAAGGGACTAAAGGTAAAAGTAAAATTATTGTACTTATTACTAGTACCATATTCTATCAGAACATGACTGAGATTTCCCTCCGTCTTTGGACTGAATTTTTCAAAAACAAATTGATTTTCTTGAATGTCTAATTGATAACTTTGATTTATCGGATATGTCCCAATTTTTTTACGTCTAACTAATGATAACAAATCCTCAAATTGACTTTTTGAGATCACTAAATCAGTAAAGCGTTCGAGATATTCTTGAAAACAAAAAAATTGAACAGCTTTGCTATTCCCCAAAAAATACGAAAATTGATTGAGTTTATCAGTATAGATTAAATCTTTCAAAGCTTGAACAAGCAAGTGAGATTCTTGAGCTAAATCTCGCAAAGCAAAATCAAACTGCGGATTTTCCTGTCGTAGTTCCGGAAGATACTGATTTCTAATCCGATTTCTTAAGTAGTCATTTGTTTGATTAGAAGCATCTTCAAAGTGAAAGATATCTGGCAAGTCAGCTTTAGCCATGGTTAGAAAAGGCCGGATTAGTTGACCACTTCCAAAAGATTGACACTCTTTAATAGAAGAAAGGTGTCTTAATCTCGTTCCTCTGAGCAGACGCATAAAGACTGTTTCAACTTGATCGTCAGCATGATGAGCTGTCACCAAGGCAGAATAATTTTCAGTTTCCATGATTTTCTTAAAAAAAGCATAACGAAAATCACGGGCTTTGCTTTCACTAAAATGACCTGAAAAAGCTGTTTGATAAAAAGGAATATTATTTTTTTTTGCCCAAGATTCGAGATAGGCTTCTTCTTGATCAGATTCCAAACGTTGTTTGTGATTGACATGTGCAATTGCAATATTAATCTCCAAATTTTTCTGGTTAACATGCAAAAAGTGCAGTAAATTCATTGAATCTACTCCACCAGATACTGCTATTAATACCCGTTGATGTTGGTCGAATAAGCCTTTATTTTTGATATAATTATAAATTTTTTGATATGTCATTTTAATATAGAGTAAACGTCATCGGCAATTTTACTTAAATCATCATAATCTGACTTATCAGTAAAAATAGAAAGAATAAATGGAGAATCAGCATAAACAATGGCGACATCATGCTTATAATCATAAGCATCTCCAATTTTATGAGCTACTGGAACTTTGATGTTTTTAGAAATACGTTGATCATCAAAATCAGTATGGGATAAGTAAGATACTATCTTGCCATTTTGATAATAGATAGCTTCCATTACACTAGCTGCTTGTCGTGAAGATAAATTGCGTTTTTCCATATCCCATGGTGCTCCAGATAAAGCTTGCATTTGGGTAGAAAAATTTGAAGTATATTTATCAGCACCATAATATCCTAAAATATTAGTAGCCACATTGTCTGAATGCTGGGAAACACCTTGTAATAAGTTATCTACACTATATTCTTTATTGTCAGCTTTTTTACTAATTTGACCGGAACCTGAAGGATCATAGTCACCATTAAAATGATTGACTTGATCGACATACTTAAATTTGCTATCAAATCTTAATTGTCCATTATTGACTCTTTCCTGAACAAAATATAAAGTTCCTAATTTAGCAATACTAGCTGCATACATTTGTTTGTCAGCATTAATTCCTGCACTTGCTTGTGTATTAATCTGTTTCACAAAAACAGAGTAATTATCTTTATTATATTTTTCAGAAAGCATTTCTTGAACTTTAATCATCCGGTTATCTGAGGTCGACAAGCCACTAGCAGAAACCCAACCTTTATCATCAATATAATAATAATTACCTTGTTGTGTTTGTGCTAGCTTACTAGCATGGACTTTCTGATAACTGTCAATTGTCTTTTTAGAAGCTGGAATTCCCTTAACATAAGGTTGATCATATACTGTAAGATTTGGTTGTGTCCAAAAATCTTGATTGACTTCTAGTTGATTGATTAAGGTGTCATCAAAAATCAATTGCTTATTAGCTTCAATGTAATTACCATCAGTTAAATGAAAGACGGGTTTCCCGTTAGCATTAATCAGTAAATCTGTAATTTTGAAATCTTCATTGGGAACAATTACTTTAGCAAATTGACTTAATTCTAAATCTTTGTAACTATTTACTTCCGAGAAAACATTAGGATTACTAGGTATTGAATTAAAATAAGTGACCTTGGTAATCACTGATTGACCTAATTGAAAAATTTTTTCTTTACTTAAGTGAAGCGTCTTCTCAGTAGAAATAATTGGAATTGGAGACATGAAAAAAAATATTACAAAAATAGCTAGTAATTTCTTCATTTTATCTCCTTTCCCTTATTTATTTTCCTGATAGGTATCTTCTTTTAGTTTTTGATTTTCAGCATGTAACTCTTCTAATTTTTGATCAGAATAGGCTAAAAATGTTTCGATTTTTTTAATCATATCATCCATATTATTTTGGTAATAATCCTGGAATAGGATAAATTTTTTCCCCTTCCCTAGATAGATAATACTTTGCACGCGCATATTTTCTGACGTAATCGTCATCTTTTAATTGCTTTGCAAAACTTTGTTCTTTTTTGGTACTTTTTTCCAAAGCTTTATATTCTTTTTTCAATTTGATAATTTGTTGATTTTGTTGTTCCAAACCAACATAACTTTTTACCAAATTAAATGTTGGAAGAATAAAAAGAAAAATCATTACCACTAAAATCCAACCAATAAATCGATTGCGTTTTTTGTCTTCTTCTTCTTCAAAACGTTTTTTTAACTTTTCACTATGGATGTATTGATTATTTAATTGAACAATACTAGGCTTCTTCATTGCTTTCTACCCTTGTTTCTTTAATAATGTCATACATTTTGGTAGCGTCTTCTTTTTTAGTGCTATCCTTCATTTCTAAGACACGGACAGTTAATATTTTATTACCAAATCTAATTTCAACTTGGTCATTTATTTTTAAATCTGTTGAACTTTTTGCTAGTACACCATTAACCTTAATTCTTCCTTTGTCTGCAACTTCTTTTGCAACAGGACGGCGTTTGATGATACGGGATACTTTTAAATATTTATCTAATCTCATAATTTACCTCACAGTCCATTTTATTCTATCACTTTTCTTTCTTAAATGGTAGATAGGACCATAAATTCTGACTGAAGGCCTTTAGCTTAATACTGGACAGAATAAAGACAAGAAGCCCTAGGCCTGTCGAAATAAAAATATTTAACAGACTATCTAATCGTTCTTCTTGTGGTAAGTAGCCTTGGCTGATTGCCACAACAATAAGCATTAAGCTTAAAGCAAGAAAATATCTGATATTTTTTAAACTTCTAATTCTTACACGACTTACTTTGATATATAAAAGGAGAATGATAAAAAGTGGAATAACCCCTGACAAGGACGCGCCAATGATGCCAAAATGGAAGGTCATGATAGGCGTTAAAAGCAGTTTCAGTATCAAACCACACACAAGGATGATGAAAGATCTCTTTTGATGATTTTCAATAAAGAATTTTTGGTGGCAATACTGGATGAGACTAGCTAATAAAATCATCAGCAAGTATACTTCCAAAGCTACGCTACCCTTTTTATCTTCAAATAAAACCATGTTCATCGCCGGAAGAATTAACATAAAGCCAGCTGTTAAAGTCAGATTGAGATAAGTAATAAAATCAAAGAATGTCTGACTATCTTCTTCATAATTAGCATCTTTTTGATGATAACTTTTTGACAATTTAGGTAAATAAGTAGTGAAAAAGGCGCTCGAGAATATCAATCCAAATTGTAGTAAAGGCTGCCCACGATCATAAATACCTTTGGTAATTTCTGCCTGAATTGATGTTAAGCCACTGGATTGCAATGATTGCTTCACAAATAACGCATCAAGAAATTGAAAGATTAAGAGATAGACGGTGAAAAGGATAAAAACTGTCGCAGCCCAACCAATTTGTCCTAAATTCTTAAATGAGGTTTTATGCTTTTTGAAGAGGAATAAGAGGGTTGTTGGTGACTTCCAGACAAAGTAAGCTAATATAGCTAGACTGGCCAATAAATTACCTGAAGCTGCTACATTTGCTGTAAAATAGACATTCCAATCAAAAAGGTAATAAGCAAAAGCAGCTAAAATAATGATAATGACACGAACACTCTGTTCCAACACCTGACTAACGGCAGTTGGTATCATATCACCATGTGCTTGAGCTAAACCTCTGTAAAAAGACATGAATGGAACTGTTAACAAAACAAAAGCAGTTAGGATAATACTCGGTGCCAATTCAATACTGCCAATAATTCTAGCTAAAGGCTGATTAGCAAGTAACAAAAGACTAGCTAAAATCAGACTTGATAGTACTTGAAATTTAAATAACAGATATAAATCTGTTTTTTTACTTTTTTGATAAATACTAGCAATCACATTTGGAAAAGCTGTCAAACTTAAAGCACTTATGATTGCTAAGATAGGATAAACTTGTTGATAAGCATAAAAGCCCCTATCACCAACTAGGTTTTGATAGGGTACTCGGTAAATAGCCGCAAGGATTTTAGCTAAAAAACCACTGATGGTAATTGCTAAGCTTGATTTACTGGTCAGATTTTGACTCTTTTCGATTTTTAATTTCACTTAACATTTCTCCAAATAACATCATTTCTTCTAAAATGCTGTAATCTTTCACATTTTTGACATTAAAAATTATATCAATTTTACCATTATTTTCACTGATTCTTGCTTTTAAGCTTGTTTTTGATAAAGCTTCAAAATAATCCTGTGTCATATAGTATTTGAGTGATGCTTTTTCAAAACGGACTGTCACTTGATTATCTTTTCTTTCGACTAATTCAGCAAAAGCCTGATCCATAAAGGCTTTTAAGAGACCAATTTCTAATAAATAGGCAACTTGATCTGGATATTCACCAAATCGGTCAATTAATTCTTCTTGTAATTCTGTATAATCTTGACGATTATCAATTTCTCGAATCCGTTTATAGATTTCAATTTTTTGACGCTCATCGCTGAGGTATTCAAGTGGTAAATAGGCATCAATTTGTAGATTAATCTCCGCATTCCCTTTTTTACGAACACTTGTTTTGCCCTGCCTATTAGCAATAGCATCTTCTAAAAGTTGTGAGTACATTTCAAACCCTACGGAATCAATGAAGCCGCTCTGCGAAGCACCTAAGATATTACCTGCTCCTCGAATGGACAAGTCACGCATGGCAATTTTGAAGCCGGACCCCAATTCCGTAAAGCCTTTAATCGCCTCAAGTCGTTTCTCTGAAATTTCACTTAAGACTTTATCTGGACGATACATCAAATAAGCGTAAGCAATTCTGTTGGAACGGCCAACGCGACCACGCAACTGATAAAGAGTGGAAAGCCCCATATGGTCGGCATTTTCGACAAAGAGAGTATTTACATTTGAAATATCAACCCCTGTCTCAATGATTGTCGTCGCCACTAAAACATCATAATCACCGCTTATAAAGTCAATCAAGGTGTTTTCCAATTGGATTTCACTCATTTGTCCATGCACAAAACCAATTGTTGCTTCTGGAACCAACTCTTGCAGCTGTGCAACTTTCTTATCGATGGTGTCAACCTTATTGTAAACATAGAAAACTTGTCCCCCACGGTCCATTTCTCGAATAATTGCTTCGCGGACAATCCCAGGATTAGTTTCCATCACATAAGTCTGGACAGGATAACGATTGGTTGGAGGCGTCTCAATAACTGACAAATCCCGGATACCAAGCATAGACATGTGTAAAGTTCTTGGAATAGGCGTTGCTGTTAAGGTTAATACATCGACTTTAGTTTTTAACTCTTTTAATTTTTCTTTATGTTTAACACCAAAACGTTGCTCTTCGTCAATGACGATCAAGCCTAAATCAGAAAAGATAACATCTTTTGATAGGAGACGGTGTGTCCCAATAATAATATCCACACGCCCTTTAGCTAATCTATCTAAAGTTGCTGTTTGTTCTTTTTTACTTCTAAAACGACTTAAAACATCAACTTCAACTGGATAATCTTCGAAACGCTCTTTAAAATTTTCATAATGTTGTTGAGCAAGTACAGTAGTTGGCACTAGGATTGCTACTTGCTTATGATCATTGACTGCTTTAAAAGCCGCACGCATGGCAACCTCAGTTTTACCAAAGCCAACATCACCAACAAGTAATCGGTCCATAGGATGACTACTTTCCATGTCCCTTTTAATTTCTTTACTTGATCTGATTTGATCATCTGTCTCAACAAAAGCAAAATTATCTTCAAAAGATGCCTGTAATTCATCATCTGGTGAAAATTGGTAGCCTTTTAACTGACTTCGTTCAGCATATAATTTCAATAAATCATCAGCAATTTCTTCGACCTGTTTAGTAACTTTTTGTTTGGTTTTTTGAAAACGACCATCATTGAGTTTATTAATTTTAGGTTCTTTGCCATCAGCAGAAACATATTTTGATAAACTCTCAATTTGTTCGACTGGTAAAGAAATACGATCTGAATTTTGATATTGAATAGTTACATAATCTCGATGGACACCATGAATTTCAATGGTTTCAATCCCTAAAAATTTACCAATCCCATGAACATTATGAACAACATAATCACCTATAGCTAATTCATTATAATCTTTTAGACGTTCGGCATTACTAATATTGGATTTACGAACACGACGCTTAATCCGTTTATGATAAATTTCATGTTCTGTAATTAAAGCGATTTTTTCATCAGCAAAATAAAAGCCACTTGAAATTTGACCAATAACCATTTGAGCCTGCTTAGTTTCAATAGCATTAATGTCAACTAAAGGTAAAGTAAAATCATAATCTTCTAGATTTTTTAGTAATTTTTCATAGGCTTGTTGTGACTCTACTTGAACAAGTACAGTAGCCTGTGCTTTTTGATACCTTTTTATTTCATCAACCAAAAGTGGGAATTGATTATAGAATTCTTGCATCGCATATTGTGTCAACTGATGCAATTTGTCAAATTTTATATTTCCAAGACCTTTATGAAAATTAGAGAAAAATGTCGCTGGTTTGTAATTTCGAAAATCACGATAGTTATCAGCAAAATAATTTAAACTAGGAATTGCTTTACCTTGTTGTAAATGATCAGTTAAAAGATTGGCTACTTCTAAATCAAATTTAGCATTTTTATCTAATATCTTTTGAAAATCATCGAAAAAGAGTGGGGTCCCTTTTGGTATATAATCTAAAAGAGTCCATTCCTTTTCATAAAAAACAGATAAAAATTGTCGAAGATCTTTGTGACGGTATCCATCTTTTGAAACAGAAATTAGATCATGGAGATACGATTTTGTTTCTTCATTAACTAATTTTATTGCAGCTTCTAACTTTTCAATACCACGCGCATAATCTTTTTCCTCAAGAATGACATCACTTGCAGGAATAATCGTGATTAATTCTTTTTGCAGAATAGACTTTTGATTCTCACTATCAAATTGTCGAATGCCATCTACTTCATCACCAAAAAATTCAATCCGGTAGGGGTTTTCTTCGGTGATTTCATAGATATCAAGAATATCTCCACGGCGACTAAATTCACCTGGATTAATCACTTGCGAAACTTTTTGATAACCAATATTAGTCAATTGTTTAACTAATTGAGCGAGGCTATATTCCATACCTACTTCAAATGTTAATTGACTATGTTGATAGACCTTTGGATTTGGTAATAAAGTTCGTAATCCAATAACATTAGTTACTAAAATACCAGATTGTTCTTGATTAACTAAGAAATTGATTGCTTCAATTCTTGAAATAGCTCTATCCAAAGAAGAAAAAACAAATTCAGCTGCAACAGCGTCATCAGAAAAAAATTGAAAAATATTTTCTTCTCCCAAAAGGGCAGCTAAATCACTACTCAATTTTTCACTCTCATTTTGACTTGCTGTCACAATAACAATTTTTTCTGGTTGATCAATAAAATTGGCTGCAATAGCTAGAGCTTTACTGGAACCAGATAAGCCCATTACTAATTGTCGACCTAAAGTTCTAGTTCCAGAAAACCATGATTGAATGGCTTTATTTTTACTTACTAATTCTAATATATTCATTGCTACCCATTATATTTCTGCATAGTTTTTTCAAAGTCTGCTTCTTTCAAATAGAAATCAACAGCATCAGTAACTTTATCTAGTGTTAAGTCGATGGTAATGGCATCATCTTTATCAAATTTTCCTAAGACATGATTAATAACAGTCATCCCATTTTGAGGACGACCAATTCCAATTTTTATACGGTCAAATTCTTGACTACCAATATGAGCAATAATTGACTTAATCCCATTATGACCGCCTGCTGATCCTCTTTGACGGAATCTTATTTTGCCGACTTCCATATCCAAATCATCATAGATTACTATTAAATCATCAATGGCAATATTGTAATAAGTTAGGAGAGCTTTGACAGCAATACCACTATTATTCATAAAAGTTGTTGGTTTAACAAAATAGACTTTTTCCTGATTAAGAAAGCTTGAACCAATTAAAGCTTTAAAATTTTTATCTTCAGAAAAATTAATATTTAAATCTTTAACAATTCTATCAATTGCCATAAACCCAACATTATGTTTTGTCATATCATATTTTGATCCAATATTTCCTAGACCAACAATCATTTTTACCATAATATACTCTTTCTATAAATAGTAAAAGGGCTGGAATTAACTTCCAACCTTCTGACTTATTTCTTTATCAATTACACATTGAAACGGAATTCCATAATATCGCCATCTTGAACAATATATTCTTTTCCTTCTTCATGTAAACGACCTGCCTCTTTAACAGCTTTTTCACTACCATAAGCCATTAAATCATCATAACTCATTGTTACTGCACGAATAAATCCTCGCTCAAAGTCAGAGTGAATAATACCCGCAGCTTGTGGAGCTTTAATACCACGTTTAAATGTCCATGCACGAACTTCCTTCTCACCAGCTGTAAAGTAAGTTCCTAAGCCTAATAGATGATAAGCTGCGCGTGTTAATTTATCCACACCCGATTCTGTAAGACCAATAGCTTCTAAAAATTCTGCCTTATCCTCATCATCAAGTTCTGAAATCTCTTCCTCTGCGCGTGCGGAAATAACCACCACTTCTGCATTTTCAGTCTCAGCAAATTCACGAATTTGTTTAACGTAATCAATATCATCTGGATCAGCAACTCGATTTTCATCCACATTAGCTACATAAAGAACTGGTTTAGTTGTTAATAAGAATAGACCTTTTACAACTTTTGCTTCTTCTTCATTAAATTCAATTGTACGAGCTGATTTACCATCTTCAAGGACTGGTTTAATTTTTTGTAAAACATTAAATTCAGCAAGTGACTCTTTATCTTTTTGAGTACGGGCCATTTTCTCAACACGCGCATACCGTTTATTGATTGAATCTAAATCTGCTAAAATAAGTTCTAGATTGATAGTATCAATATCCGCAAGAGGATCCACAAATGCATCCTCACGACCTTGTTCACGCATAACATTTTCGTCATCAAAAGCACGAACCACGTGAACAATAGCGTCTACTTCACGGATGTTAGCTAAAAATTTATTACCTAATCCTTCACCTTTTGAGGCACCTTTAACAATACCAGCAATATCTGTGAATTCAAAAGTTGTTGGAACTGTTTTTTTAGGTGTAATCAGTTCAGTTAATTTATCTAAACGTTCATCAGGTACTTCAACCATACCAACGTTAGGATCAATCGTTGCAAAAGGATAATTAGCAGCCTCTGCTCCTGCTTTTGTAATTGCATTAAATAAAGTTGATTTACCAACATTAGGTAAACCGACAATTCCAGCTGTTAAAGCCATAAATGAATAATCTCCGTTCAAAATTTCAATCAGTATTATTATAGCATAAAAATATAAGAAAAAGCCTGTCAAATGACAGACTAAATTATCAATTACCAAAATAATTATTCTAAGAAATGAGGAACTATTCCTAAATAATCAAGAAAAAGATAAATCACATGTAATATAAATATGGCTACTAATAAATTGCCAAAAATTAACCAAAAATTTATGATAAGAGATTTAATATTAAGGGTCTTCTTCTCAACAATCCGCTCCACAGTTTTTTCTGGTTTTTTCCCCAATATTAATTGATCTAAACTGACTTCAAAAATAGTAGATAGTTTAATTAAATTTGTCATATCTGGATATGCTTCATTATTTTCCCATTTTGAAATAGCTTGTCTAGAAATAAATAATTGATCTGCCAAATAATCTTGTGAAAAATTTTTTTCAAGACGAAAATGTTTTAACTGCTCTGAAAACTTATTCATCGATAGATGTTCCTTTCTGTTGATAACTCTATCATAATAAGTATTCTCTTGAAAATCTAGCACTTTTTTAAGCAACCATAAGTAGCAAACCGTTATTAAACAGTGACTTAAACAAGCTTTTTATGGTTGCATCACTTTTTTTAACTTTCGTTCAAAATCATGTCGACTAAGCATAACAATATGATCACAATTTGTACACTGAATCTTAATATCTGCTCCTAGGCGAATAATTTTCCACAGATTAGCTTTCTTACCTGTTTCCTTAATAATACATGCATGAGGTTTTTTCATTTCTACTAAAGAATTTAATTGATACATCTTAACTCCCTTGTAAAGATTTCTTTTGTAATTATCATACCAAAAAAAACTCCTTAGTAGGAGTTTTTCTTTAGTTAGTTCTAACTGGGGTAATTAATTGAATAAAGCCTTCTTGATTATCATCTGGTGTCAGTGTAAATGGTCTTACTGGCGAAATGAAACGAATACGAACAGTATCACTTTTAAGTGCTTTTAGAGATTCAATCAAATAAGTTGGATTAAATGAAATCGTTAAATCATTACCTGATTTTTCAACAGTATCTAATTCTTCATTAACTTTACCAACTTCTGGAGAATTAACGTGTGCTGTAACTTCATTAGCTGCAATTTCAAGTTTAACTGTTCCATTTTGAGTAGCATTAGAAATCAAATGCGCACGTTCCATTGCATGACGAAGAGATTGCGTATTGAAAACAACTTCTGTTTCAAATTGATTCATCAAAAGACGATCAGTATCAGGGTAATTTCCTTCTAAAAGTCTTGTGTAGAAAGAAATGTGTTCACTTCTAAATAAAATTTGACTTGGTGAAAAGAAGATTTCTACAGTTTCAATGTCATCACCAAAAACAGAAGAAAACTCTCTTAATGACTTACTAGGAATGACAACGTCAAAATTGTTAGCTGATTTTTCAAGTGATAGGAGACGTTGGCTCATCCGATGAGAGTCTGTAGCTACCGCTTTGAAATCTTTGTTATTACTTAAAGTAATGTGGACACCTGTCAGAATTGGACGACTTTCTTGTAAACTTGCAGCAAAAGCAGTCTCAGAAATAATTGATTTTAATAATTTTGTTTCTAATACAAGTGGATTATCTGTTGAAACTTCTTGCAAACGAGGATATTGTTCAACATCCTTTCCTTTAAGGGTAATTTCAGATTTACCAGAAGTTAAAACAACTTGATGTTGTTCGATTTCTTTAAAATCTAAAGAAACATCAGGAAGACTTGAAATGATATTGATGAAGAAATTTGCTTCTAACAAAATAGAACCAGTAGAAGAAATTAATAAACCAGCATTTTCATTACTTACAGGAATAGTATTTTCAATAGAGATTTGTCCGTTAGAACCAGTTAATGTAATATTTTCTTGGTTAACTTCAATCTTAATAGTAGAAAGAATTGGAATAGCATTTTTACTGCTAATAGCTCTTTTAGTTGCATTTAATGCTTGGATAAAAAGGGAACGATTAATAGAAAATTGAATCATGGAAACTCCTTTAGTTATTAAGTATAATAGTTAGTAGTAATAGTAGGTCTTGTGTATAAGGTGGAAAACTATGCTGAAATAAGAAATACTTTGACTTAAAGCCTGTTCATAAAATGTTAATAAGTCTGTCACTTTTCAGTGACTTATCCACAAGCTTATTTAATCTTGTTTTTAATTGTTTCAATTTCAATCCGGAGACTTTCATCATCGACAATCATATTTTTGATTTTATTATAAGCATGAAGAACAGTTGAATGGTCACGACCACCAAATTCTTTACCAATCTTCGGTAAGGAATTATCTGTCATTTCACGTGCCAGATACATAGCTACCTGTCTGGCTAAAACGATGTCCTGAGTCCGCTTTGTAGCCTTAATTTCTTTAACTGTGACATCATAAAACTTGCCAACTTGCTCTTGAATGGTTTCAATTGGAATGACTCTAATTTTATTTGGACTATCTTGTTTTCTTGCCCGAATAGCTTCCGCAGCCAACTCAACAGAGATAACATCAATTTGTTTGAAATTGGCCACCAAGCTAATGTCTTTAAGTGCCCCTTCTAGGTCACGAACACTCGAATCAAATTGACCAGCCAAATATTCAATTGTTGATTGTGGAAAAGTAAAACTATAATCTTGAATTTTATTAGTTAAGATAGCGACCCGTGTTTCAAAATCAGGAGGCGTAATATTAACAGTTAAACCCCATTTAAAACGCGTAACTAATCTTTCTTCTAAGTCATTAAGATGATCAGGAGTTCTATCACTAGTTAATACAATTTGTTTATTATTGTTATGAAGAGCATTGAAGGTATTAAAGAACTCTTCTTGGGTAACTGCTAAAGTCTTTTTAGCAAGTGACTGAATATCATCAATAAGGAGTAAGTCTAAATTTCTAAAAACTTCTTTTAATTCATCCATTTTATCAAGTCTAATATGAGTTACGAATTCATTAATAAAGTTTTCAGCTGATATGTACTTTACTCGAGCATGCGGATTATCCTGCAAAACAGAATTACCAATAGCATTTAACAAATGAGTTTTACCTAATCCAGGACCTCCCCAAATAAACAATGGGTTATAAGTAGACCCAGGAGTATTAGCAACAGCAATTGACGCTGCTACTGCCCAACGGTTCTCATCACCTTGAATGAAATTATCAAATCCATATTTGGGATTTAAATCAGGATTAATAGCAGGTAACCTAGATATTGTTTGACTACTAGGTGTCATCCTTCCTGGTAATTCAGTTATAATTTCATTTTCTAAACTGTCTTCAAAAACATATTGGACTGATATCTGTTGGTTATAGACTTCAAAGCCAGCGGTGAGAATAACATCTTTAAGATTTTTTTCCCAAAATAATTCTTTCATTCGTTCTAAATAAATAGTCGCAATTTGATTATCAACACTTATTAAGCGTGCATCTAGAACAAAAAATTCATATGTTGCTTGTTTTAATTGGCTTTGAGCTAATTCCAAGATTCGATTCCAAAAAATTTGTTCATTTTCTGTCAT